>NZ_JBFUHK010000015.1:0-105817 GCF_056402435.1 Rahnella sp. P4_A8
GGGCAGTAGAGTGTTTTTACAGCATCAACCGTTTGGGGGAGTTTGGGCAACTGAGCAAGGTGTTGTTGATGTTTATTACGTTTAAATTTTGACAACATCACAGTGCGCTTCTTCTCTCTTCATGTAATGGCTTTAGCGGCACAAGCAGACAGTGGTAACCGCACAATCGGTCGATAATACCATTAGTCCTGCCCCATGTGCGCATCTTTTGCCTGTTCATGGCGCAGGCTCGCGGCTTTCTGCTGCGAAATCCGGGTCTTTTCCAGTGCCAGTGAGAGGTTCACAATGCCGTCCTGGATCTGAATATCGACGTCGAATTCGAGTTTTCTGGCCAGCGTGATCATGCCACGGTTATTGGGCATCGTAATGCCGGTCAGACGTTGCAGGCCGTGCTCTGCCGCGTAATGGATCATCTTATCAAGCAGCCGCCTTCCGAGCCCCAGACCTTTCAGATCCGACCGCACCAGTACCGAGAATTCAGCATCAATATTATCCGGATCCGAGACCGCCCGGGTGACGCCAATAATTTCACTTTCATCATTCACAGTACGAATGGCGACGAACGCCATTTCACGGTCGTAGTCGATCTGTGTCATGTTCGCTAAATCTTCATGGGTGAACTCATTGATCTCACTGAAGTAGCGGTAATACAGGTCTTCCTTAGTGACTTTCAGGATAAATGCTTTAAGCAGCGGCTCATCTTCCGGAAGGATTGGCCGGAACAATGCCGGTGATCCGTCTTTCAGTATAACGCGCTCTTCCAACTCGCGCGGATAAGGGCGAATCGCCAGTCGTGACGGTGCCTCTGCTCCCTGTGCACAAAGCTGCATGGACACATCCAGCAGGCTGAGCTCACTGCCGGAAATCAGCAGAGGATGGATATCCAGCCGTTCGATCTCCGGGCAGTCGATAATCAGGTTCGACACATTCACCAGCAACTGACTCAGCGCCGGTATATCAAGAGGATGCAGGGCATGGCGACCACGAATTTTGCCACTCTTCAGCGCCTGAACTATCTGATAACGTGCAAGCGTCATGTTCAGCGGCGGCAGGGAAATCGCCGCCTGTCTTTCAGGTCGCCAGTCGGTACCGCCTTCGGCCAGCATGATCAGCGGGCCGAATACCGGATCCTGTTCGACCACCACGCGCAATTCTTGTGAGCCTGGCCGGTTGGCCATGGTTTGCACCAGCAGCCCCAGAATTCTCGCCTGCGGAAACGCCTGTCTGGCACGGTCAAAAATGGCATTCGCCGCCTGCGCGACTTCGCTGGCGGTACGCAGATATAACATCACGCCCTGTACTTCAGAATTATGCGGGATGTCAGGGGAGCGTAATTTCAGCGCCACCGGATAACCCACCTGGCTGGCGATATTCACCGCTTCTGCGCTGTCGCTGGCAATCCACGTCGGCAGCACATTCATGCCGTACGCCTGCAAAATCGGGCGTACCTCATGTGTATCCAGCTGTGTCGTGCCTTCCGCCAGTGTGCGGGCGATCAACTGATGCACCTGATCAGTGTTCTGCTCGAGGTCGGCCGGAAGTGCCGGTGTTTCTTTCAGCTGCTTTTGGTTCCGGCGATATTCCACCATATGCATAAACGCCGTCACCGTTCCTTCCGGTGTCCGGTAAGTCGGGATCCCGGCTTCGGTGAATAACTTGCGGGCTTCCTGCGAGGAAAACTCGCCGCACCAGTTGGTTAGCAGCGTGATGTATTTGCCACGCGAATGCTTATGCACAGCATCGATCAGATGGCTGGCGGTCACCGTACCGTGTGCGACGGCGCTGGGGGCGTGGATCACCAGCAGCGCATCGTAATCAGTGCTGTCCAGCAGGGTGGTCATCACAGCCTGATACAGCTGCGGTGTGGCGTCATCATGCAAATCCAGCGGATTCGAGACGGCAATATTGTCAGGCAGAATGGCACTCAGTTTTTGGCAGGTTTCATCGCTCAGTTTCGCCAGTTTGCCGTTACGCGAAAGCAACTGATCCAGCGCCATCGCGGCAGGAGCGGCACCGTTACTGATGATAAACAAACGCTCACCGCGTAACGGGCGCATATGGCTCAGCGTTTCAACGGCGGAAAACAGCTCGTGCGTATCCTGCACGCGCAGTAAACCGGCGCGCTGAATAGCCGCATCATAGGCGGCGTCGAGGCTAAGCGGGCTGTTGAGTAATTGCTGCGCCTGTCCGCTGCGACCACTTTTGATCACCAGAATCGGTTTATTGCGTGAGGCACTGCGGGAGGCAGAAAGAAAGCGCCGTGCATCGCTGATGTGTTCGAGATAGAGCAAAATAGCGCTGGTTTTACTGTCGCGGGCGAGGAAATCGAGCAGGTCATCGACATCAATATCCAGGCTGTCGCCCAGTGATACGAAATAGGAAAAGCCGACGGCACGCTGTTGCGCCCAGTCCAGAATCGTATTGGCGACCGCAGCCGATTGCGAAATAAACGCCAGCTTACCGGGCAGGATGGGCACCGGCGAAAAACTGGCGTTTAGTTTTTGCCACGGTGCAAGAATGCCCAGGCTGTTGGGTCCGAGCAGGCGCATCGAAAAGCGCTGGGCGCTGGTTTTGAGTTCAACGAATTGTTGTGGCTGTGAGGAAAGCACAATGACCGTCTTGCAGCCACGTTCGCCGAGCTGTTCGAGCAATGCAAGATTGCGGTCAGCGTGGGTACAGAGAATGGCGAGATCGGGCGACATCGGCAGGCTGGCGACATCCCGCCAGGTCAGTACGCCGCACACCGCGCGATAAGCGGGTGTAACCGGCAGCACCGGGCCATTGAATCCGCTGTCGAGCAGATTGCGCATCATCAGATATCCGGCCCGCCCCGGTTTATTGCTCGCGCCAATGACCGCGATAGATTCAGGTCGTAATAAGGCTTCCAGTCCGCGCTGACTCATAACGTCTCCGGTTCATCATGTTCCCATGATTCTAGAGGTTTTCTTCGTTCTTTGCTGTGAGCTGGTGCACCGGATGATGGGGTTTTCCGGCCAGATACTGGGTGCGGAAATGGGTAAAGTGGCGTGAGAGGCCCGCTGAAGCATCGAGATCACCGGCTTTTTCCAGCAGGGCGGCGGCCACTTCCACGGTGCAATGCAGTTCCGGGCGCGAGGCTTCCCGAAGGATATAGCCGGAGCTGGCGCTTACATCGAGAGAGAAAACCGGCAAATTATCCAGATATGGGCTTTTGCGGAACATTTTGCGCGCTTCGTTCCAGGTGCCGTCGAGCATAATGAATAAAGGCGGTTTGCTGCCCGCCGGAACTTCGGTAAACACCTGACGCGGCGGTTCGGCGAAAGAGGCGGGAAACACCACATAAGCCTGACGCTGCGGGTCCGC
Organism: Rahnella sp. P4_A8; assembly: GCF_056402435.1. Classification (NCBI taxonomy): domain Bacteria; kingdom Pseudomonadati; phylum Pseudomonadota; class Gammaproteobacteria; order Enterobacterales; family Yersiniaceae; genus Rahnella; species Rahnella sp. P4_A8. The sequence continues at coordinate 3,343 of NZ_JBFUHK010000015.1, forward strand.
AATTGCTTCCAGCAGAGCCGGATCGGTTTGCGTGCGTGACCACAAAAACGCCTGCGTATCCGGCAACACGTCCGCGATTAAGCGACCCGTATTGCTCGGTTTCATCGGCTCCGTGTCAAACATCACCAGACAAAAACGGCTGGTGGCCTGATGAATTTCGCGCGTGGCGCAGATGCAGTGGCGTTTGGGCAACAGGCAGGTCTGACAGCGTATCGCCCGTGAACCACGCGCAAGAAAAGGACGGGTGGATCGGGCTAAACGCTGCTCACGCAGGCGAAGGACGGCATTGTCTGACATAGGCATTCCGGTATGCGAAAAACGGCTATTCTAATCGCCCGGTGGTGGCAGGCAAGTGGCTTGTGTTCGGAACAGAAAAAGGCCCGTGCGGTGACGGGCCTTCAGCAGGGCTTTATAGCGGCTTATGCGTTACAATGATTCATTAAGCCAGTTGTTGAACGGTGCTTTAGGCATTGCTCCACTCAACATATCGACCATTTTGCCTTCATTAAACACCATAATGGTCGGAATACTGCGGATACGGAACCGCGCGCTCAGTTCAGGTTCAGCTTCGGTATTAACCTTGATGAAGCGGATTTTACCGGCGCGTTCCTGTGCAACGTCTTCAAAAATCGGCGCAAAGTTAACACAAGGGCCACACCACGGTGCCCAGAAATCGACAACCACCGGCAGATCATCCTGCAGGTATTTGTCCAGCGTGGCGGCAGTCGCGTGAATGACATCGCCTTCAAAAAGTGCATGACCGCAACGGCCGCATTTTGCGCCGTCGTCGATACGATCCTCAGGCAGGCGGTTGGTGGCCTGACATGATGAACAAACCGTATTCATAAAATAGCCTCTACATTGCTTAACGTGAGAATGGTATCAACCACAACCCCGGTTTTATCCTTAAAAGCGGTAAAGAACACGGCTGATATGTTACTTATATGTTGTAAGTATGGGGTCGATACGTCACGTAAACAACGTGGTTTATTCAATGATTACGATAGTTTTTAGCTTTTGGTCCAAAGCCTGTGGCTTAGCTCACAGACATCAGGTAATCTTCGCGCCCTGCGCGTAGGTGGAGAGAAAAATGAACGATTCATTCAGTGGCAAGAACGGCAAAGTCAAAGTGATGTACGTCCGCAGTGATGACGACGGCGATAACCGCAATAACGATAAACGTCCTTCTAACAATAAAGGACGTCCGGGCGATAAACCTCGCCAGGGTTCCCGTCCAGACGATGCCCGCCGCAATGAGCGTCGCAGCAGCGATTCCCGTGGCGATTCCCGCGGACCGGCACCACGCCGTGGTGATGATCGCCCGCGTCGTCCGGCGCGTGACGACGACGGCCCGTACTCTTCGCCGTGGAAAACAATTTCACGTCCGCCGGCAGATGAATCTGTTCCGGATCACGGCGGTATCAGCGGTAAAAGCTTTATCGATCCTGAACAACTGCGTCGTCAGCGTCAGGAAGAAACCCGTGTGTATGGCGAAAACGCCTGTCAGGCACTGTTTGCCAGCCGTCCGGACGCGATTGTGCGTGCATGGTTTGTGCAGTCCGTGACTCCGCGTTTCCGCGAAGCGCTGCGCTGGATGGCGGCGAACCGCAAAGCCTACCATGTGGTTGAAGATGACGAACTGGCGAAAGCCTCCGGCACCGAACACCACGGCGGCGTGTGCTTCCTGATCAAAAAACGTCAGGGTCTGGATGCAGAAACGTATCTGCAAACGGCTCCGGCGAAGGACTGTGTGCTGGCGCTGGAAAACGTCGGTAACCCGCACAACCTCGGCGGTATCATGCGTTCTTGTGCGCATTTTGGTATCAACGGGATGATGGTTCAGGATCCGGCCCAGCTGGAATCTGGCGCAGCAGTCCGTACGGCAGAAGGCGGCGCGGAACACGTTAAAGCCATCAGCGCGGATAACTTCCTTGAAGTGCTGGAAACCTTCCGTAAAGCGGGATACACCATCGTGACCACGTCGAGCCATAAAGGTACGGCGCTGGGCAAAGCGCAGTTACCGGCCAAAATGGTGCTGGTGCTGGGCGAAGAAAGTGATGGTTTATCTGACAGCGCATGGCAGCAGGGCGACCTGAGCGTGTCTATCGGCGGTACCGGTAAAGTGGAAAGCCTCAACGTTTCCGTGGCATCCGGTATTTTGCTGGCAGAATGGTGGCGTCAGAACCAGGCGTAATCGCCCGGTTTCAGCCATAAAAAACGGACGCATAAGGCGTCCGTTTTGCTTTCTGACATTCAGGGTTTATCTGAATCAGTGCGCACCACCCGCGCCACCGCCACTGGTGAATGGCGGTCGGGCGAACCAGATTAAAATCAGCAACACCAGGAACGCCCCGCCGGATAACCAGAAAATCTCGTTGGCAGAGATAATTAATCCCTGATTGGTGATCTCCCGCGCTATCCATCCTGAAGCCTGCTGGTGGCTCATACCGAGACCTTCGAGCTGCTGATAAGTCTGCGTCGCAGCCGGATTATACGGCGTGATGTTTTCCGTTAACTGGGCGTGATGCAGCGATTCACGGTTCGACCATAACGTGGTGGTGATTGACGTACCAATCGACCCCGCCAGTGTACGGATAAAGTTCGACAGACTCGATGCCGCCGCCATCCGTTCCGGCGGTAATCCCGACAGAATAATGGTGGTCAGCGGCATGAAGAAGCAACCCACCGCGAAGCCCTGAATAAACTGCGGCCAGGCGGATGCGCCAAAATCCATCCCCGGTTCGAACGTATACGCACGCCAGAAGAAGCAGTAGGCATACATGATAAAGCTGAAGGTCACCAGCTTTCGCATATCCAGACGGTGCGCGAAACGCCCGATAATCGGCGACATCAGTACCGGCAAAATACCCACCGGCGCGGACGCCAGACCGGCCCAGGTGGCGGTATACCCGTAAACCTCCTGCAACAGCTGCGGCAGCAACACAATCGCGCCGAAGTAGAGCATGTAGGCCAGGCTGATACACAGCACGCCGATGGTAAAGTTTCGCGATTTAAACAGTGACAAGTCGACGATCGGATGGTCGTCGGTCAGTTCCCAGACCACAAGGAAACAGAGCGCGACCACCGCCACGACCGCCAGCACGATAATTTCCGTCGAGTTAAACCAGTCGAGTTCTTTACCCCGGTCGAGCATCACCTGCAAGGCACCGATACCCAGCACCAGCAGCACTAATCCCACACTGTCGATCGGACGGATCTGCGTGGCGGTTTCGCGTCCCTTCAGCGTTCTGAGCGTCAGGAACACCACGGCCAGACCGATCGGCACGTTAATAAAGAAGATCCATCCCCAGTGATAGTTATCACTGATATACCCGCCGAGGATCGGCCCGCAAATCGGGGCGACGATCACCGTCATCGACCAGAGCGCGAGCGCGGTACTCCGCTTGGCCGGTGGATAGTTATTCAGTAACAGACTTTGTGATAACGGGATCAGCGGACCTGCCACCACGCCCTGCAACACACGGAAGAAGATCAGCATTTCCAGACTGTTGGACATCCCGCACAACCATGAAGCGAGGGCGAACAGTACTGTGGACCACAGGAACAGTTTGACCTCACCGATGCGTTTTGCCAGCCAGCCGGTGATCGGGATCGAGATGGCATTCGCCACCCCGAATGAGGTGATAACCCAGGTACCCTGTGAGTTCGAGGCACCCAGATTCCCGGCGATGGTCGGGATCGCCACGTTGGCGATCGTCGAGTCCAGCACCTGCATAAAGGTGGCCATAGACAAAGCCACCGTCATCCAGGCCAGCGGGGCGCCTACCAGCGGTTTATTTGCCACAGAGGCCTCCGGATGTTTTAGCCTGCATTGGCATGAATAACGTCAGCAATAATGGCGTTAACCGGTGCCAGATTCAGCGTCAGGGCTGAAGTCTGATACAACGGTTCGGTACGGACTTTATCGGCCAGCACCAGGCCATCGCGATTCTGAGTATCAACCGTTACCAGTGTCGATAAACCGATACGCAGCGGATGTTCAGCCACTTCCTGATCGTTAAGTTCGATACGAACCGGCAGACGCTGAACCACTTTGATCCAGTTGCCGGTGGCATTTTGCGCAGGTAACAGCGAGAACGCGCCGCCGGTGCCCATGTCCATACCGACGACTTTGCCGTGGTATTTCACGTCATCGCCATACATATCGCTGACCACGGTTGCCACCTGACCAATACGCATATTCGCCAGCTGGGTTTCTTTAAAGTTGGCATCAACCCAGATGTGATGCGCTGGCACCACGGCCATCAGGGACGTTGTCGGGCTGATCTGCTGGCCGATTTGTACGGCACGGCGTGAAACGAAACCGTCAACAGGGCTGCGCACTTTAGTCCGTTGCAGGGCAAGCCATGCGTCACGAACCTGCGCGGCGGCCTGCAGAACTTGCGGCTGTTTATCGACCGGCGTATCCAGAATCATCGCCTGATTGGCGTTGTACTGCTGAACGGCGACATCGTATTGCGCTTTCGCGGTATCGACGGCGTCACGGGCGTGTTGCAGTTCTTCGCGGCCAATGGCATCGACATTACCCAGCACAATGCGGCGCTTAAGGTCAGTCTGTGCCTGTTGCAGTTGGGTCTGACGCAGCGCGATATTGGCCTGATATTGCTTGCCGTTGATGATCAACTGATGCGTCTGACGCACGCTGTTCGCCAGCGCCGTTTTAGAGCGCTCGAAAGCCTGCTCTGCATCGGTCGGATCGAGGGTCACCAGCACGTCGCCTTTTTTCACAAAGTCGGTGCTGTCGAAGTTGACGTCGGTCACGCTGCCCGACACCTGCGCCATAATCTGTACCTGATTACCGGCCACGTAAGCATCGTCGGTAGACTGGAAATGACGTAATACCAGCAGCCAGTAGAACAGGTAGGCGATGGCAATAATGATGAAAATTCCGGTTAACAAGAGCATCGCGACTTTGCGCGTCTTTTTCTTATTTTTCGGAGCTTGCGGCGTTGCCTGAGTGTCGGCATTTGCGCTCATGGTCTTCTCCACACTGAGTCTTTTATTATGATTTTTGGTCCGCGGCAGGGGCCTGATAGCCACCCCCAAGCGCACGGATGAGACTGATTTTTGCCTGCATCAACTGACTGCTGGCAGTGAGTTGCGCCTGCTGTTGTTGCAGGAGCGCTGACTGGCTGGTTAACAGCTCATCCCGTCCGATGACGCCAGCGTTGTATCTTGCATCTGAAACGCGATACACCTCTTCCAGCGATTTAGCGGCAGAAGACGCCTGCTGCAATTGTTCAACGCTGCTTTTCGAGACAGTAATGGCATCCGCAGTTTGCTGGATGGCGTTCAGGATGGTCTGGTTATACGACTCAACAGACTGGTCATATAACGCGGACTCTTCGCCCAGTTTGGAGCGCAGCGCACCGGCGTGGAAAATTGGCAGCGAAATGGCTGGCGCGATATTCCAGGCTTTACTGGCTGCTTCAAAAAGATTCGGGCTGGTGCCGCCGTAGTTGGTGGTTGTCAGACCGCCGAAGGCACTGATGGAAAGGCTTGGATAAAATTCTTTTTTCGCGGCACTGACCCGCTGGGAATAGGACTCCACCAGATCACGTTGTGCAGCGATGTCCGGGCGTTTGCCGAGTAAATCCAGCGTCAGTTCCCCTTTCGGTGCCAGCGTGTCAGGCGACGGCAATGCCACGGCGTGCAGCCCGTTCATGGCATCCGGGCCACGTCCGGCCAGCGCGGAAAGCTGATGTCTTAGCTGTTCGGTTTGCGCTTTCAGATTGATGATTTGCTGTTTGGCACTGTCGGCCTGAGCCTGGGTTTGTTGCGGAATTTCAACACCGTACACGCCTGCCTGATATTGCGCTTTACGCAAATCAGCCAGATGCTGATTATTGTCCACTTCGTGTTGCAGAACATCCTGCAAGGCAAGATCTGCCTGCAACTGATAATAGGCTGACGCCACCGAACTGGTCAGCGTCAGAGCGGCTTCAGCCTGTTCAGCACGGGCGGAATCCACCTGTGCTTTCGCGGCATTCACCTGATTGCGGTATTTCCCCCACCAGTCAAACTCATAGCTCAGATTCAGCCCGAGGCTGTTGCTGCTGTCGTAAATTGGCGCTTCGGGATAACTGGTCAAAAACGGCGGGATCGTGTTTTTTGCGACACGTTCACGACGCGTTGAACCGTTCAAATCCAGATAAGGGCCATTGGCGGCATCAGCTTCTCCCATCACACTTTGCGCTTCGCGCACGCGGGCGGCTGCCTGACGTAATGATGGCGAGTTTTGCAACGTCGTAGTCATCAGATTATCGAGTTGCGGGTCATTAAGACTGCGCCACCACTGAGGACCGATGGTCAGGGAACTGACTTTTTCCTGCTGCAGATGAAGCTGTTGCGTATCCAGCAGCGACGACTGAGGAGCAATATTATTACTGGAGGCGCAGCCGGCCAACGTCAAAACGGCAAACAGCGGCGTAAGCCTCCAGCGAGCTTGGAGTGACATGTGTGGTTTACCTGAACAGAAATCTAGAATTGTTGTGGTGCTGTCGCATCCATCTGATCAAGGCGAGTTAACAGTTTGCGCGTCAGGGTTTCTAACTGCTTCTGTTCATCTGCGTCTAATGTCGACCAGAGAAAATGCAGGCTCTTATGTTGAGGCGGCAGTAACTTCTGAATAAAGGCTTCACCGTCAGCCGTCAGGTGCAAATGCAGACACCGGCGGTCGTTATCGCTTTCACGGCGTTCGATCCATCCGCGTTTTTCCAACTCATCCGCAATACGGGTGGCGTTGGTACGGGATGAACCTAGCGCAGAGCTTAGCTCCGAAGGCTGAATGCTGTGACTTTCCTGCGCATCAAGGGTGAGTAACGCCATAAACAGCGTTTCATTAATTCCTTGTGCTTTCAGCATCTTATTACGGTTTTCAAGCAATTTACTTTGCATGTGCATACACAGGCGGGTCAGCAGAATTTCCTGATAAGGGAAATCTTTTTGCTTTTTAGCCCGGAAATTCAACATGTTTTCAATTGGCGCGAACGAACTGTCCATATGAGAAGCCTCATTAGTTACGAATGACATAGTAACGATGGTAATTAATAATATCAATGTCATGAATCACCAATTCTTTAGCAATTAGTGTTATTCATAACTCCGGTGAATTATTCGATGTTTAATGTATCAGGCAGACTTTGCCCGGGTGTTGCCTTACGGTAAAAATGGTCCTCAGCTTGCCAGCAGCATCACCTTGAACACCAGTCCGTACACTACGGCACCGGTCAGGGTGGCAATAATGATGCTTTTGGTGCGCCAGAAAATCAGTGCGAGCAGAACGAAACCGGCCAGTGACGGCAGCAGTTTTTGTTGATCGCGCAGAATTTCAGGGGTGCCTGAAACCACCAGCAGCGCGCAAATTGACGCGATACCAATGCTGTCGAGCACGCGGGAGAGCGGGCCATTTTTCAGTCCCGATTTCTGCCGCGAACCCAGGCGCAGAGGCAGATACCGGAACAGGTAATTGACCGTGCCGACGAGCAGACAAACCAGAATGACATCAGTGCTCATCTGAGGTTATCTCCGTGGCAGAAGGGGATTGAGGACGTTGCAGCAGGGCGGCAAGACACCCTGCGCCCAGACCACCGCCTATGGCAGCGGGGATCGACCAGAACAGCAGCCCGCCAAGCGCACCGGCCAGTGAGGCGACAAACACTATGCTCTGCTGGCGCTTAAAAGCAGCGAGCAGGAAACTCAGAAACAGCGCCGGTAACATAAATCCCAGCGCGGCTTCGACGGCCGGGAAATTTTCCAGCGGACCATTACCAAACAGTGCACCCACGGCGGTGCCCGATACCCACGACAGCCACGATGACAGCGCAATGCCGCACATCCAGTTTTCACTCCAGCTGCGTTTATCACGGATCAGCCTGGCGGTGGCGGCAGCGAACACTTCGTCCGTCAGGCCGAATGCCCAGAGCGCCGTTTTTTTACCATTGAGCTTTCCCGCCAGGCGATTGCGCAGCGACGGGCCGTACAGCACGTGCCGGACATCCATCGCCATCACGGTCAGGGCGGAAACCCACAACGACATTCCTGCACTGAGCAGCGCGGTGATCACAAACTGGCTGGCGCCAGCGTAGATAAGAATGGAAAACAGCAGACTTTCAGCGGGAGTGAAACCTAGTTTGACCGCGCTGAGCCCGAATGCAAAAGCAATGGGCAGATAACCAATCACGATAGGAAGGCTATCGGTAATACCTTGTGCGAAAGTGGAAACGCGGACGGGGTCAGGTGCTTCGAGATCTGGATTGGTTTGCATGGATATTTGAAACATTGTGAAACCGGATGGTTGCCAGCGAATAATTCATGGCGTAAACATTACCAGACTGTAAGTATTGTTGACACCCTTTGGTTCAAATAAATTTCCCAAATGACTATTCGCAAGCTAATCAGGAGGGGTGATGATTCCCGCCTGATGTAGTTTCGTACGTTATCAGGCCAGTGTGTACTTATGACCCTTCCACCAGACCAGTAAATTCAGTATACACATGACGATGCCTGCTGCTGAGACCCCGTACCAGCCTGCCGCCTGATAGGCTGAAGCCGACACCAGTGAACCTGCCGCACCCCCGATAAAGTACGTCGTCATGTAACCCGCCGTCAGGCGGTTACGCGCTTCCGGCATCGTTTTATAGATAACACTTTGGTTGGTGATGTGTACGCCCTGAACCGAAAGGTCCAAAACGATGATACCGATAATCAGCGAAATCACCGAGTGTTGTCCCAGGGCAATCGCAGCCCATGACAGTAACAGCAGCACCAGCCCGGCGGTCGTGGTCAGATGCGCTTTGCCTTTATCCGCCAGATTCCCTGCACGGGTGGCCGCCAGTGCCCCCGCCGCCCCCACCAGACCAAACAGGCCGATTACCCCTTCGGAATAGTGATACGCCGGGCCAGCCAGCAGGAACGCCATCGACGTCCACAAAATGCTGAAGTTGGCGAAGCAGAACATGCCGATCAGCGCGCGGGTACGTAACACCGGCGTGTGGATGAACAGCGTAAAAATGGATTTCAGCAGTTGCGGATAATTCAGATCCGTTTTTTGCTGATGTTTCGGCAGCTTGCGCCACAGCACCAGCGCCATCACGATCATCAGCGCACTGGCAACCCAGTACACCGTCCGCCAGCCGCCCAGCGACGCCAGCGCACCAGCGACGGTTCGCGCCAGCAGAATACCCAGCAGCAAGCCAGACATAATCAGTCCGACCACTTTACCGCGACGCTCCGGTTCCGCCAGTGTGGCGGCCAGCGGCACCAGAATCTGCGCCACGACCGAGAACAGTCCTGTCAGCGCCGTCCCGACCAGCATGACGGTCAGCGTGGGCGCCATGGCGGTGATCAGCAGTCCGGCGGCGGAAAGCAGCGTCATCAGCACGATTAAACCGCGACGCTCAAACATATCGCCCAGCGGCACGATAAACATCAACCCACAGGCGTAACCGAGCTGCGCCACCGTCACAATAAACCCGGCCTGATTGACGGAAAGATTAAAAGCGCGGGCGATGGTTTCCAGCAACGGTTGCGGATAATAGTTACTGGCGACGGCAAGCCCGGTGGCCACCGCCATCAGAATAATCAGTGCCGGGCTGAGTGGGGAATGTGTGGTCGTTTTTTTCATAATGAGATTTAACAGATCTTATTGAAGAATCAGGGGAAATTCGGATGATGATTATCGTTTTGGTTGAAATATTAAACCAATGAATAGTTTTAATGGCAACTATTTGGTTTTGTAATAGACACAGTGGCAAGGTAGTCGCCAGCAGGAGGGTTTCCTGCTGTCAGATTGTCAGGTCAGCAATTCTTTACGTGCGGCCATCGCCAGAAAATGGCTGCGGTCGCGATATGACGGATGATTTTTAACTTTATTATCAATGCGTTTGATCAGGGTGTCAGGCAGCGAAATATTGATTCGATGCGCTTTCCCTTCGAATTCCGAGAGATCAATATCAATCAAAAACCAGGTATCGAAGTCGGCATATTCGGGATTAGCGGCATACACCAAATGGCCTGCATCAAAAATATCGTCAACAACAAAGCGTTCGCTTTCGATCAAATCTTCTACTGTCATCAGGATGGCTTCGCGAACCATAGGGGCGATTTCTTCACGGGTATCCGCTGCAGAGAAGCATCCGTAATCAAACGCGGTAAATGCAGGTACCACCATACCGTAAGCGGTTTTGTCATCTTTTGGTGTTTCAAGACCGACTGAAAAGAACATATTCAACCTCCAGTTGCAGGATCATATCCCTGCCATTTTTCTAATGGATTTGAGAGTTCCCACAGGTAAATCATTTTTGGGGTGGGGAACGGGAAAGGTTTTGTTGGTGACAGGTGACCACCAAATTTGATGACTTCCTCCCCGGTGACGCTTGAGTTCACAACCCGCTGCAAGCAGCGCTTTAATCAATTCCGTTGATTTCATGGGCTCTCCTTGGTGATGGATGATTATACACACCAATACACACACCAGCAATCACCCACAAAAAAACGGGCGGAGATCTCTCTCCGCCCGCTGGCCTTACTGAGTCTGTGACTGCGTTATTTCGCCGCAGCAGCCGCTTCTTTTACCCAGCCATCAAATTCTTCCTGATGGGCTTTGATCCAGCCGTCGGTCTGTGCAGCGATATCCGCATCTGAATTTTTACCCGCGTGCATCGCGGCGTTCTGCGCATTGATGTCTTTCAGAGGCAGTTTCATGATGGCAAACAGTTTTGCTGCCGCCGGGTTTTTCTCAGCCCAGGCTTTGTTCGCCACGATGTGCATAGTGCTCACCGGGAAACCGTAGTTTTTGCCATTTGGCAGTTTGGTATCGGCGTTTTTATCCCCTGGCACCACGGAGAACGGTACCTGCATCCACAGCACGTCTTTGCCCGGGATCAGCACATTGCTCACCCAGTACGGCGTCCAGGTGTAATAGAAGATCGGTTTACCTTCTTTGTAACGCGTGATGGTGTCAGCGATCATCGCAGAGTAGTTACCCTGATTGTGCGTCACGGTCGGTTCAAGACCATAGGCTTTCAGCTGTTCATTCAGCGCCGCTTCGCAGCCCCAGCCCGGTGTACAACCGGTCAGATCGGCTTTGCCGTCGCCGTTGGTATCAAACAGTTTGGCCAGTTTCGGGTCTTTCAGCTGTTCGATATTAGTGATGTGGTATTTCTCAGCGGTTTTCTTATCGATCAGCCAGCCCTGTGCCGCGCCGGTCACGTAAGTCCCTTCACGGTAAAACACTTTGTCGCCACCGGCGGCTTTGTACATTTCATCATGCAGTGGCGACCAGTTGACGGCGGTGAAAGTGGCATCACCGGCAGCCAGGGTGGTGTAGCCGACGTTGTAATCGACCTCGCGGGTTGGCTGAACGTCATAGCCCAGTTTCTCCAGCGCCTTGCTGACCAGTTCTGTCTGAAAAGACTCTTCGCTGATGGTGCTCTGAACGGGTGTCACGCTGATGCCTTTACCCGGCAGATCGGCGGCGAATGTGGTGGCTGTTGCAAATGTGGTGAGGGCGGCAACTGCCCAGATTCCTGTCTTTTTCATAAATTCCTCGATTTTTATAATGCGTTATTTTGCTGCGGCGGCAGCTTCTTTGATCCAGCCATCGAAGGTCGCCTGATGCGCCTTGATCCAGCCATCAACATGCTGCTGGATATCTTCTGATGAGGATTCACCTTCATGCATCCGCAGGTTCTGCGCATTCACGTCGGCCAGTGGCAGTTTCATGATGGCGAACAGTTTCGCGGCCGCCGGGTTTTTCTCAGCCCAGGCTTTGTTCGCCACGATGTGTTCGTTATTGACCGGGAAACCGTAGTTCTTGCCGTTCGGCAGCGTGGTATCGAGATCTTTCTGCGAACCCGGATTGGCCGAGAACGGCACAGTCAGCCAGACCACGTCTTTGCCCGGTTTCATCTCGTTGCTGACCCAGTACGGCGTCCAGGTGAAGTACAACACTGGCTTACCGGATTTAAACCGGGTGAGGGTGTCAGCGATAATCGCCGAATAGTTCCCCTCGTTTTGCGTCACGGTATTGCTCAGACCGTAGGCTTTGATTTGGGTGTTGATCACCTGGCCGCAGACCCAGCCTGGATTACAACCCGCCATATCCGCTTTGCCGTCGCCGTCAGCGTCAAAGAGTTTGGCGATCTTCGGATCTTTCAGCTGTGACAAATCGTGGATGTGATATTTGTCGGCGGTTTTTTTATCGATCAGATAACCCTGCGCTGCGCCGCTGATGTAGGTGCCCTGACGGTAGAATTTCTGGTCGCCACCGGCTGTGTTATACATGTCTTTTTGCAGCGGCTCCCAGTTCACCGCCATGTAGGTAGAATCGCCGCTGGCGATGGCGGTATACGCCACGTTGTAATCCACTTCGCCGGTTTGCTGAACGTCATAGCCCAGTTTTTCCAGCGCGCGGTTAACCAGTTCTGTCTGGAAGGCTTCTTCCGCGATGGTACTTTGCAACGGTTTAACGACCACGCCTTTGCCCGGTAAATCGGCAGCGAAAGCAGCGGGAGTTGCCATGGATACTGCGAGGATGAGTGCTTTGATCTGTGTTTTATTCTGAGTTGTGCGCATGGTGAACCCTTATTCTTGCTGTTGAATACGTAAGAGTGGACTGCGTTTTTTTAGCTTTTTGAGAGTTCCCGGCAGCGAGCCGCCGGGAAAAATGCAGTGTGTGAATCAGGCTTTCTTCGTGAAAGGCTTCATCACCAGACCGACAGGACCGCGGGTGAACCAGCGGTGACCGCCTTTACTGCGGCTGTCGCGTCCCATCGACTGGGTGAGACGGTCGAGGATAATAGCGAGAATAACGATACCCGCACCACCGACTGACGCCAGACCCATATCCAGACGACCAATACCGCGCAGTACCATCTGACCCAGACCACCGACGGCGATCATCGAGGCGATAACCACCATCGACAGCGCCAGCATCAGCGTCTGGTTAATACCGGCCATGATGGTCGGCATCGCCAGCGGCAACTGAACTTTAAACAGCAGCTGACGCGGGCTGGAACCAAAGGATTTCGCGGCTTCGATCAAGTCTTCCGGCACCTGATTGATACCCAGAATGGTCAGACGCACCACCGGCGGCAGGGCGAAGATAATCGTTACCACTACGCCCGGCACGTTACCGATACCAAACAGCATCACGATCGGCACCAGATAGACGAACGCCGGTGTGGTCTGCATGGCATCAAGCAGCGGCCTGATAATTTTCGCCGCCTTCTGGCTGCGCGCCAGCCATATCCCGAGCGGCAGGCCGATCAGAATACAGAAGAACAGCGAGGTCAGAACCAGCGCCAGCGTCACCATTGCCTGTGACCAGGCACCGATTGCGCCAATCAACACCAGCGAAACCAGCGTGGCAGCACCCATGCCGAAACCGGCCATCTGCCAGGCGAGCAGGGCGAAGACCAGGATCGCAATCGGCGCTGGCAGGGATTCCAGACCATGCTGGAAACCGCTCAGGACGAAATCGACCGGAACACGGATCCCCTGAAATACCGGGCGGAAGTTACCGACCAGCCAGTCGATCCCCTCCGTCACCCAGCGGTCGAGCGGGATCAGCGTACTGTGAAACGGATCGAGAATATTAAAATGCTGATGCTGTTCCGGGGCGACGCTCAGCCAGTCGTTGGTCTGTGCGGCGGCATGGTGCGTCGCGTCTGGTGTGCTGGTTGCGGCATCGCTGCTGCCGCCCCACGGATCACTGCTGCCTGCATCGGCTGGCGCGGCATTGGCGGCGGCGTCAGCTTGTGGCGCGACACCGCCACTGGCGTTATCGGCACTCCACGGATCCACGGAAGGATCGAGAGCCTGGGCCTGAGCGGCCTGCGCGTGCTGTGTAATGGTGTTCGTTATGGTTGAAGTGCTCATTCGTTACCCCCTTCTTTGTCCAGAGCCTGAAGCAGCATGGCTTTGGAAATAATGCCGATATAGTTATTGTCCTCATTGACGACCGGCACAGCGCAAGGCGCGGCGGCGACATGGGAAATCAGTTCGCTGAGCGGCATGTCTGCCTGCACGGCTGCCGGAGATTCCAGCAAGGCGCTTTCCAGCGACTGATTGGTTTTGAGCGCGGTTTTCAGGGATTCAATCGACACCACGCCAATGAATTTCTGTCCACGTTCAAGTACATAACCATATTCGCGGTCTTCATCTTCGAGCAGCTTGAGAGCGGCACGTGGACCAAAACCGGGGGTTTTACGAATAAGCGCGCCACGGCGGCGGGCAATGTCTTTGGCACTGAAGACCTGACTGATATCCACACCACGGAAGAACGTGCGCACATAGTCGTTGGCCGGATTATTAAGAATGTCTTCCGGCGTGCCGACCTGTACCACTTCGCCGCCCTGCATAATGGCGATGCGGTCGCCAATACGCATGGCTTCGTCCAGATCATGAGAAATGAACACAATGGTGCGCTGATGCTGAGCCTGCAGCTTCACCAGTTCATCCTGCATTTCGGTACGAATTAACGGGTCAAGTGCAGAGAAGGCTTCATCCATGAGCAGAATGTCAGGGTTGTTGGCCATAGCACGCGCTAAACCGACACGCTGGCGCATCCCGCCTGACAATTCATCCGGATAAGAGTTGGCATAGTTTTCCAGCCCGACCTGACGCAGCGCGTCAAGCGCTTTGGTATTGCGCTCTTCGACCGGCACACCAGCCAGCTCCATACCAAACGCGGTGTTATTCAACACGGTCAGGTGTGGCATCAGCGCAAAGGACTGAAATACCATACTGATTTTACTGCGGCGCACCTGGCGCAATTTTGCTTCTGAGATTTTGGCGATGTCTTCGCCGTCGATCAGGACTTCGCCACGGGTGGGCTCTATCAGACGATTGAGAAGGCGTACCATGGTGGATTTACCGGAACCGGATAACCCCATGATGACGAAAATCTCGCCTTCTTCAATGGCCAGACTGGCATTCTTAACGCCAAGTGAAAGACCGGTTTTCTCAAAAATCTCTTCTTTACCCTTGCCTGCATCAATCATCTTGAAAGCGCGATCCGGGTTTTCGCCAAATACCTTATAAAGATTCTTTACTTCGATTTTAATTGCCATGCAATGTGCATTCCTTGGATATAAATAGCCGTATCGGCTCGATGTCTAATTTTTGTGTTGGACCGTATAGGATTTTGCCTGTAACGAAATAGTGAACGCGTTATACCCTAACACATCGAAATTCTGAGACAAGTCTCAATGTTTCCGATGAATATTCATGATTGGGTTTCTGGTTACGTATTTATCTGTATTTGCGGTGTTTAATTTCGGTAAATTCAAACTGACAATTAATGACAATTTATCCCGCCAGAGCACTTTGGGTTTTTGCCTAATTTCACGACGGATGCTTTCGCTAAAAATATAAGTAATTTATTGATTTTATGAGATTTGTTGTCTTTTTTATTTGTGTGATTTTAGAACGGAGTTATTGAGGTATTTCCCTGAAGTTAATGCGTTTTATGAGGAGGGGATTTGCAAGGGTAAATAGAGATTTGAGCTTTGCGTGAAAGCCGTGAATTTACCGCTTGTCTGAAAGATGACTACGTAATGAAATAATCACCTGAACAGGCGGGGTATGCGGGAAATTCGCCGGTGATGACACCGGCAGGGAGGGGGAAGTTCTTCACGCAAAACGGCCGGAATTCGGCCTCAGGATACGGATTTTTCTTCGTCTGCTATTTTGCGATACAGACGTCTCGGATGACCGATATTTCCGTACTGCATCTCGACGCCGATAAAGCCAATTTCCACGCAATATTCCAGATAGCGGCGACCGGTCGTTTTGCTGATCCCAACCTCTTCAACCACCTGTTCCACCGACCAGCTGACGTCGGGTTTCGCCGTGAAAACCCGCTGAACCAGTTCGAGCGTATTCGGCTCGATGCCTTTGGCAGAAGGGGCTGCCGGTGTATCGCTGGCGGGCAGATTGAACAACTTATCCAGGGCCCGCTGATCGACCACTTTCACATTACGCAGCGTTTGCACCAGTTGCATAAAGCGCTCGAGTGAACTGCGCAGACGATGGAACGACACCGGCTTGATGATGTAATCGAACGCGCCGCTGCGCATGGCCTGGCTACAGGTTTGCATATCGCTGGCAGCGGTAATGAAAATCACCGAGCAATCGAAGCTTTTCAGCAACGGGCTGTCGATCAGATCGACACCCTGACCATCCGGCAAATAGTTATCGAGTAAGATCAGACGCGGCTGATGCAGGCGCAGCAGAGAACGCGTCTGCTCCAGTGTGGCCGCAATGCCGACGACGCGCAGGTTGAAATTTTGCTCGATAAAATCACGATGCAGACCAGCCAGATGTGGCTCATCTTCCACAATCACGACATCGAGTGCGCTGCTGTTATTCATGGTTCTGTCCTGTTAACGCTTCTGCCGGATACGGGATAAAGACTGAAAATATTGTACCTTGCGGCGTGTTGTCTGAGATTTCGATGCTGCCACCCGCCTGACGGACATAACCGGCCACCAGATACAGGCCGATACCGTGTTCTGCACCCGTGGCGTCCTGCCCGCTGGAGGGCTTGCTGGTGACGCCTTGTTCAAACAGGTGCGGCTTGAGTGCATCTTCCACGCCGCTGCCCTGATCGGCGACTTCAATCAGCAGTTCCCGGTTCCGGTCGGAAATATACAATTCGACCGGTGCCGGGGGCGTCAGTGCTTTCAGTGTGGCGTCCACGGCGTTATCCAGCAAATTACCAATCACTGACATCAGTTCGGTTTCACTGATGGCTGCCGGTATGCGGGTGAGCTGACAGGCGGGATCGAAACTCAGCTCGACACCTTTTTCGCGTGCACTGACGTATTTCCCCAGCAGCAGGCCACAAAGTGCTGGCGAGGTAAAGCGTGCTGAGACGAAATCCAGCACGGCCTGCGCGCCTTCCGACTGTGCCTGAATATAGCGCATTGCATCGTCGTAACGCTGCATTTGCAGCAAGCCCGCCAGCGTCGCAGTCCAGTTCAGTTGTTCATGGCGCATAATGCGAAGGTTATCGGCGTAGCGCTTCACCTGACTCAGCTGGCTGCTCAGCGTATTAATGTCATTTTTATCGCGGAAACTGAATACCCAGCCACTTTCTGCACCGGGTTCAAGTTCGATGGGTACGCGGTTGACGATCACCTGTCTCTGATTGAGTACCGTAATCTGATCATGCTGACTGTTGTTTTCACTGACACCACGTTGCGTAAAGAACGTGGGCGGCGTCTGAAGCACCTCCGCCAGCGGTTTACCCAGTAGCTCGTTTTCGGGCTGGCGGATATCCAGTAACTCGCGTGCGGCCCGGTTAATTGAAATCAGTTGCCTTTCGGCGTTGATCGCAAATACGCCCTCATACATGGCTTCCAGCAACGCTTTTTGCTGGCGGACCAGCAGGGCAATATCTTTGGGTTCCAGCCAGAACATCTGTTTTTTAACGTTGCGGGTGAACATCCATGAAAAAATAAACAGCAGTAATAAAAGCAGTAAACCGTATAAACCGGCCTGCGCCAGACGGCGGCCATTAATATTATCGATGTAAGAGGTGAGATAACCGACCGAGACAATGCCGATCACCTGATTACTGGCATCCAGAATCGGGGCTTTGCTGCGCAATGAAACGCCGATGCCGCCCTGACGTACGGAAATAATGGTTTTACCGGCCAGCACACCGGCGTTATCACCGCCAATCATCGGCAGGTCTATGCGCTCCGGAGATTCGGAATGATAAAGATGCAGCTCGCGGGTATCGCCGATAACGATATAACTGGCGTCACTTTTATCGCGTAATGGCTGGATTAGTTTCGCGATGCCGGGGATATCGCGGGCCTGTACCTTCTGCGCCAGCCCCGGCATCAGAGCGATCTCGCTGGCCTGAACCCGTGCACGCTGGCCCAGATCATGATGTAACTGACGGTCAATAATATGAAATAAAATAGCCCCCAGCAGTGCCAGCAACACGCAGGAAAATACCACCAGAGATAAAAAGAGTTTTACCTGAAAAGGTAACCTGAATTTCATACGACCTGCTGCACGGCGAACCTGAGATATACATTCAATAAGCCTATCACGGCGAAATGTGAGTCGTAATCGCAGAGAAGCGGAGTTGTGAACAGAAGATTAAAATAATGATTATTTCACACAGTAATAACAGGGTTAATAGCGGGATTTACTACTAATCTTATAATCCTTATAAATCAGGGTGCATTAACACCATAAACACCATAACAACCTTTATCCCTGCGGTTTTAATTTGAACAACCTCACACCCGGCTGACCGCCTGTTTTCATATGCTCAGACCATCAATAAGAAAAGTCTTCAGAAGAAAGAGGCAATGTCATGAGCACAACCGACGATTCCTACATCGCTGTCAAAGAAACGAAAACCTCCGGCCTCTCGGCCAGACAAAAATGGTGGCACATTCTTGATCACTACAAGATAGGCATTATCCCGCTGCCCTTTTTCCTGCTGGCGGGCGTGCTGATCCTGCTCGATTGCCTGAATGGCAAGTTGCCGAGTGACATCGTGGTGATGGTCGCCACGCTGGCCTTCTTCGGTTTTGCCTGTGGCGAGTTGGGTAAACGCTTACCTGTGGTGGGTAAACTGGGGGCCGCGGCGATTTGTGCCACTTTTATTCCTTCGGCGATGGTGCATTACGGCCTGCTGCCGGATGTTGTTGTTGATTCCACGGTCAAATTCTATAAATCCACCAATATTCTCTACCTTTATATCTGCTGCATTATTGTCGGCAGCATCATGAGCATGAACCGTCAGGTGCTGATCCAGGGCTTTATGCGTATTTTCGTACCGATGCTGTGCGGCGAAGTGGTCGGCATGATTGCCGGTATGGCGATGGGCACTGTTTTAGGTTTACCGCCAATGCAAACCTTCTTCTTCCTGATCCTGCCGATCATGGCTGGCGGTGTCGGAGAAGGTGCGATCCCGCTGTCGATGGGTTACGCGACCATCCTGCATATGGAGCAGGGCGTGGCGCTTGGGCGCATTCTGCCGATTGTTATGCTCGGTGGCCTGACGGCCATTGTGCTGGCGGGCGTGCTGAACCAGCTCGGTAAACGTTATCCGCATCTTACCGGCGAAGGCCAACTGATGCCGTCGAAAAAAGGCCAGATGGGCAGTGGCACCGATGAATTTGAGGGCAATCCGGGCGTCAACGCGCTGGCCTGTGGTGCGCTGCTGGCCATCCTGCTGTACATGGTCGGGATGCTCGGCCAGAAATGGATCGGCCTGCCAGCGCCGGTCGGCATGCTGTTTGCGGCGGTGCTGGTGAAACTGGCGAACGGCGTTTCGCCGACTATTCAGCACGGCTCGATGACGGTGTATAAATTCTTCCGCACTGCCGTGACCTATCCGGTGCTGTTCGCGGTGGGTGTCGCGATCACGCCCTGGCAGGAACTGATCAACGCTTTCACCCTGCAGAACCTGCTGGTGATTGTGACCACGGTGCTGGCGCTGGTCGGCACCGGTTTTTATGTGGGTAAGAAAATTGGCATGCACCCTATCGATGTGGCGATTGTTTCCTGCTGCCAGAGCGGGCAGGGCGGCACGGGCGACGTGGCGATTCTGACCTCCGGCAACCGCATGACGCTGATGCCTTTCGCGCAAATCGCTACCCGTATCGGGGGAGCTATCAACGTTTCTGTCGGCCTGTTTGTTCTGGCGAAGTTCTTCTCATAACACCTTCACCCACCCCTTCAGCCTAAGGGGTGGGTTTTCCTGAGAAAAAATCCCCAGTCCAATTTTGGACTCAATTCAACCTGCTTATTTATTGTCCTGCGGTTATTATTTGCGCACTCAGAGACGAGTCACCCGCCCCGTGAGCAGGTTCCCACGTAAGGAAGAGCACTATTTTTTGACGAAAGAATCCACGCATGTTCCGTATTAAATCGCTTGTTTCTGCCTTACTGCTTCTCGTTACCGGTTTGTTTAGCATCCACTCCTTTGCTTTTGATATGCCTAAAGAATTTGAGTCTATGGACACCTACAAATTTTTCCATAGCGAACTTTTTAATGGAAAAGGGTCCACCGTGACTGCGGTCAATACGGGCAACTCAGACAATATTAAAAGCGCCCTGCTGGCGGAATATCCGCGCTGGAAGGGGACGCATTACCGCTGGGGGGGCACCACCCACAAAGGCGTGGACTGCTCGTCGCTGATGCAGCATCTGTTTAATGATTCCCTGCAAACACGCCTGCCAAGAACCACCTTTCAGCAAATCAGGAACGGCAGAAAAGTGAGTAAAAATAATCTGAAACCGGGAGATTTAGTGTTTTTCAAAACGTCGCCGGGCGATCGTCATGTCGGCGTGTATGTCGGGGATCATCAGTTCATTCATGCCTCGAAAATTGAAGGCGTCACTATTTCATCACTGGATAATCAGTATTGGGTTGATCATTACGAAACCGCACGTCGTTTAGAACTGATGAGCTAAAAAAAAGGCGGATCCTTTCAGGAGATCCGCCCGTTTGTTTTGGATGGTTATTTATCTGACGAAGCCTGCCAAAGATTCAACTGACCATCCGCCACATGCTTATCAATCGCTGTCAGTTCTTCAGCGGTGAAGCGCAGATTATCCAGCGCTTTCACGTTTTCATCCAGTTGCTCAGGGCGGCTGGCACCAATCAGCACCGACGTCACGCGATCGTCTTTCAGCAGCCAGCTCAGCGCCATCTGCGCCATGGTCTGTCCGCGCTGCTGCGCCATCTCATTGAGCAACCGCAGGCTGTTCAGGTTATCTTCTGACAGCATTTGGGCGTTCAGCCCGCGCACCTTATTCCCTTCCACCTGCATGCGCGAGCCGTCAGGGATGCCGTTGAGATACTTGCCGGTCAGCAACCCCTGCGCCAGCGGCGTAAAGGCGATGCAACCTGCGCCATTTTGGTCCAGCGTATCCAGCAAACCACTCTTATCCACCCAGCGGTTCAGCAGATTGTATGACGGCTGATGGATCAGCAGCGGTACTTTCAGCTCACGCAGTAACTCCGCCATGATCTGGGTACGTTCCGGCGAGTAAGAGGAGATCCCGACATACAATGCCTTACCGCTTTGCACCGCATAAGCCAGCGCCGCTGCGGTTTCTTCCATCGGCGTTTCTTCATCCACCCGGTGCGAATAGAAGATATCGACGTAATCCAGCCCCATGCGTTGCAGGCTCTGATCGAGGCTGGCCAGCAGATATTTGCGCGAGCCGCCGGAACCGTACGGTCCTGGCCACATGTCGTAACCGGCTTTGGTGGAGATGATCAGTTCATCGCGATATGGCGCGAAATCCTGCTTCAGCAAACGGCCAAAATTTTCTTCCGCAGAGCCCGGAGGCGGGCCGTAGTTATTCGCCAGATCAAAATGGGTGATGCCTAAATCGAAGGCTTTTTGCAGCAATGCACGCTGGGATTCCAGCGGACTGACATGGCCGAAGCTGTGCCACAGGCCAAGAGAAAGGGCAGGGAGTTGTAAACCGCTCTGACCGCAACGGCGGAATTGCATGGTTTCGTAACGGGAGGATGAGGCTTGATAGGGCGTCATGATGTTTCCTTTTTCTGATCGCGTAGGGTTTTGAAACACTGTTTCTATACTAACGCTGAGAAAAATAACGGCAACATCCGTTTTCCTCCTTCCCCTCTCACGAGGGGAAGGAGCTGTTTAGAAATCCCAGTCCTCGTCTTCGGTGTTGACGGCTTTGCCGATCACATATGACGAACCGGATCCGGAGAAGAAGTCATGGTTTTCGTCGGCGTTTGGCGATAATGCGGAAAGGATCGCCGGATTCACATCCGCCATGCTGGCCGGGAACAGGGCTTCGTAGCCGAGATTCATCAGCGCTTTGTTGGCGTTGTAATGCAGGAATTTCTTCACGTCTTCGCTCCAGCCTACACCGTCGTACAGTTCTTCGGTGTAGCGGATCTCGTTATCGTACAAATCCTGAATCAGATCAAACGCCTGCTCCTTGATCTGACGCTGACGCTCTTCGCTTTCCAGCGCCAGCGCTTTCTGGAATTTATAGCCGATGTAGTAACCGTGAACCGCTTCATCGCGGATGATCAGACGGATCAGATCGGCGGTGTTGGTCAGCTTGGCGCGGCTCGACCAGTACATCGGCAGATAGAAACCGGAATAGAACAGGAACGATTCGAGGAACACGCTGGCGACTTTCTTCATCAGCGGGTCTTCGCCGTCGTAATACGACAAAATGATTGCGGCTTTGTTTTGCAGCGCGACGTTTTCCTCGCTCCAGCGGTAGGCTTCATCCACGTCCACGGTGGCGCACAGCGTCGAGAAAATCGAACTGTAAGAACGCGCATGCACCGCTTCCATAAAGCAGATATTCGAGTAAACCGCTTCTTCGTGCGGTGTCACCGCGTCCTTCATTAGCGTCGGTGCGCCGACCACGTTTTGCACGGTATCCAGCAGCGTCAGGCCAGTAAACACGCGGATCGTCAGCTGTTTCTCTTTTGCGCTGAGCGTCGCCCAGGACGGAATATCGTTCGACAACGGCACCTTTTCCGGCAACCAGAAGTTCGACGTCAGGCGGTTCCACACTTCCAGATCTTTATCGTCCTGGATTTTGTTCCAGTTAATGGCTTTGCTGACCGGCTGTGGCACTAACAATTGTTTTACTGCGCTCATCTTTTAAATCCTTTCAGTCGGTTACAGCGTGCAGGAAACGCAGCCCTGAACTTCGGTGCCTTCCAGCGCCATCTGGCGCAGACGGATGTAATAAATGGTTTTGATGCCTTTGCGCCAGGCGTAAATCTGCGCTTTATTGATGTCGCGCGTGGTGGCGGTATCGCGGAAGAACAGCGTCAGCGACAGCCCCTGATCGACGTGCTGCGTGGCTTCGGCGTAGGTATCAATAATTTTTTCCGGGCCGATTTCATAGGCATCCTGGTAGTAATCCAGATTGTCGTTGGTCATAAACGCCGCCGGATAATACACACGGCCAATTTTGCCCTCTTTGCGGATTTCTACGCGGGACACAATCGGATGAATACTCGACGTCGAATTATTGATGTAGGAAATAGAACCGGTGGGCGGCACCGCCTGTAAATTCTGGTTATACAGGCCATGCTGCATCACGGAGGCTTTCAGCGCCGCCCAGTCTGCGGTGGTCGGAATGGCAATACCGGCATCTGCAAACAGTTCGCGCACGCGCTCTGTTTTCGGCCGCCATTTCGCCGCCAGTGCGTCATCGACATATTTGTCGAAATACGCGCCGCTGGCGTAAGTGGAATCGCTGAAGCCTTTAAACGACTGCTGGCGCTCGATGGCGATCTGGTTCGATGCGCGGATCGCGTGGAAAGCCACGGTGCAGAAATAGATATTGGTGAAATCCAGACCTTCTTCCGAACCGTAGTAAATACGCTCGCGGCACAGGTAACCGTGCAAATTCATCTGGCCGAGGCCGATGGCGTGCGAATCCTGATTACCCTGATCAATAGATGGCACTGAGCGGATGTGGCTCATGTCAGACACCGCCGTCAGCGCACGAACCGCCATTTCGACAGTATTGCCGAAATCCGGTGAATCCATCGCCGAAGCGATATTCAGCGAACCGAGGTTACAGGAAATGTCTTTGCCAGTTTCCTGATAAGACAGGTCTTCGCCGTAGATCGTCGGCGAATTCACCTGCAAAATCTCCGAACACAGGTTGCTCATATTGATGCGACCTTTGATCGGATTGGCGCGGTTAACCGTGTCTTCAAACATCATGTACGGATAGCCGGATTCGAACTGAATTTCCGCCAGCACCTGGAAGAATTCACGCGCGTTGATTTTGCTTTTATGAATGCGCTTGTCATTCACCATCTCGCGATACTTCTCGCTGATGCTGATTTCAGACATCGGCACGCCGTACACTTTCTCCACGTGATACGGCGAGAACAGGTACATATCTTCATTATTTTTCGCCAGTTCGAACGTGATATCCGGAATAACCACACCCAGCGACAGTGTTTTAATACGGATTTTTTCGTCGGCGTTTTCGCGTTTGGTATCGAGGAAACGCAGAATATCCGGGTGATGGGCGTTCAGATAGACCGCCCCCGCGCCCTGGCGCGCACCGAGCTGGTTGGCGTAAGAGAAGGCATCTTCCAGCATTTTCATGATCGGAATAACGCCGGAAGACTGATTTTCGATGCGCTTAATCGGCGCGCCCACTTCACGGATGTTGGTCAGCATAAACGCCACACCGCCGCCGCGTTTGGAAAGTTGCAGCGCCGAGTTCACCGAGCGACCGATGGATTCCATGTTGTCTTCAATGCGCAGCAGGAAGCACGACACCAGCTCACCGCGCTGTTTTTTGCCGCAGTTAAGGAACGTCGGCGTGGCAGGCTGGAAACGGCCGGAGATGATCTCATCGACAAAATGCCCGGCGAGCTGAATGTCGCCGCGCGCCAGCGTCAATGCCACCATGCACACGCGATCTTCATAACGTTCAAGGTAGCGTTTGCCGTCGAAGGTTTTCAGCGTGTAGCTGGTGTAATACTTGAACGCGCCCAGAAACGTCTGGAAGCGGAATTTTTTGGCGTAAGCCTGTTTGAATAACGCTTTAATATCGTCAAAAGCGTACTGATCCAGCACGGCGGCTTCGTAATAGCCTTCTTCCACCAGATAACGCAGTTTCTCCGCCAGATTGTGGAAAAACACCGTGTTCTGATTAACGTGTTGCAGGAAGTATTGGCGCGCGGCCAGGCGGTCTTTATCAAACTGGATCTGGCCGTTAGCGTCGAACAGATTCAGCATCGCGTTAAGCGCGTGATAGTCCGGGCCGCGGGTGCCGGGGTCGGTGATTGCTAGTTCTGTCGCTGCCAAAATTCTGTTACTCCCTGTCTGACCTTTGCAACGTCTTCCGGCGTTCCCAGCAACTCAAAACGGTACAGGTAAGGCACCTGACACTTTTGGGAAATAATATCGCCGGCAATACAATACGCTGCGCCGAAGTTGGTGTTTCCGGCGGCGATAACGCCGCGGATGAGTGAACGGTTATGTTCGTCGTTCAGAAAACGGATCACTTGTGTCGGCACCGCGCCTTTGGCCGAACCGCCGCCGTAGCTCGGCACCACCAGAATATACGGTAAGTCCACACGCAATTTTTCAGGCTGACGATCTACCGGGATACGGATCGCCGGCAATCCTGTTCTGCCGACGAAACGATGGGTGTTTTCTGAACTGCTGGAAAAATAGACCAACGGATTCATCCGCCAGCCCTCAGAACGCGTTCTGGAGCTGGCGCAGGGCGCTGATTTTGTCCGGACGGAAACCAGACCAGTGATCGTCACCGGCCACAATCACCGGAACCTGCTGATAGCCCATCGCACGAACCTGGCCGAGCGCCTGCTCATCCTGAGTCAAATCCACAACTTCGTAAGCGATGCCTTGTTTATCTAATGCACGGTAGGTCGCGTTGCACTGGACACAGTCTGGTTTACTGTAAATAATAATGCTCATGATTCGTATTTCCATCTTGTAAGAAATCAGAGACAATTTTTGCCTTACCGCTGTGCGGCTGCTTCAGCCGGGGGAAAGGCGCGAGAGTCGGTGCCATCGTGGCGTCCCGATGAACTGAATACTAGATGTAGTGATTTGGATTTTCAACCACACAATATGTAGATTTTCTAAATTTGCTTATTGCAAAAGCGGCAAAGCCCGCAGGAAGCGGGCTGGCGAGGAAAAACTTTTTTCAGTTCGTTTTTTAAGCGGTCAAATTACTGGCGCATACCCACCGCGAGGCGGTTAAACGCATTCATCAGACCGATGGCGAAGGTCAGTTCCGAGATTTCCACGTCGCTGAATTGCGCTTTCAGCGGCTCAAAGGCGTTGTCCGGTGCGCCGGTAGCGGCAACGAATGTCAGTGATTCGGCCCACGCCAGCGCGGCACGTTCACGCTCAGAATACACGTGGCTGACCTGCCAGCCCGCCAGCTGATCCAGTTTGGTCTGCGTGACTTCCATTTTACGCAACGCTTTGGAATGCATATCCAGGCAATAGGCGCAGCCGTTAATTTGTGACACACGCAGGAACGCCAGCTCGATAATCACGTTATCCAGCGGACCGTTTTCCAGTGCGCCGAGCGCGGCTTTCATCGGTTCCATCACCGAAGAAGACAGGGAATAGTAAGGCAGGCGAAGTGCAGTCATGATGATTTCCTCTGGGCGTTTCGGGCTAAACAGCGACGCAGGGTGCGTCTCAATGACCGCTACTTTACGCTGCGTATGGTCTATACTACAGAGCCATAAAATGTCTCTTTAAGCAGGTCATGAATGAACCGTTTCGACCTTGCCTTTCATCTCGATCCCCGACACAAAGCACCGCTTTACCGGCAGATTTATCAGCGGGTGAAACAGGCGATCATGGCAGGACAGCTTAAACGCGGCAGCCGTGTGCCGTCGGTGCGGGCGCTGGCCAGCGAACTCGGCGTGGCACGCGCCACGGTTGAAAATGCCTATGGCTTGCTGATGGCGGAAGGCTTTCTGCAAAGCCGCGGACAGGCCGGAACGGTAGTCAGCGCGCCGGAAAGTTTATCCGCCCCCGCACCCTCGCCGGTCAGAGAAGATGCCGGGCGTAAACCCGTCAACCCGATGTTACCTTCCGTTTCTTCCCTGCCTTTCCAGCTCGGGCTTCCGGCACTGGATGCGTTCCCGCGTGCGATCTGGTCGCGCATTGTTTCACGGCAAATTCGTCACACCAGCATGAATGATTTAGGCCATCCGCCGCTGGCAGGGACGGACGTTTTACGCCACGCCGTCGCCCGTTATCTGCAACTTTCCCGCGGATTTACCTGCCGTCCTGAACAGATATTTATTTGCGGCGGCTATGCGCCGGTGCTGGATTTGATCATCGGCAGCCTGCTGCAACCGGGCGACGGCGTCTGGCTGGAAGACCCGGGTTATCCGGTCACGCAGGCATTTTTCCGTGCCGCCGGCGCCACGCCGATGGCGGTGAATGTTGATGATGAAGGCATGAATGTTCCGCAGGCGGTGGCGCAGTTTGCGAACGCACGATTTGCCGTGGTGACGCCCGCTCATCAAAGTCCGACCGGTGTGACCATGAGTTTAGCGCGGCGTATGGCCTTGCTGGATTGGGCAGCGCAGCAACAGGCGTGGATTATCGAAGATGATTACGACAGCGAGTTCCGCTATCACGGCCAGCCTTTGCCTTCGCTGAAAAGCCTCGATACGCAGGGAAGGGTGATTTACGCGGGAACATTCAGCAAAGTGATGTTTCCGGCGCTTCGCTGTGGATATGTCGTGGTGCCGGACAGTCTGGTGGAAAAAATCGAAGCGTATTGCCCGCTGCGAATTTGCGGAACGCCGCCTTTGGTGCAAAGCAGTATCGCGGAATTTATCGAGCAGGGGCATTTCTACCGGCATCTGAAACGGATGCGTCAGCTTTACGCTGAGCGGCGCGGCTATCTGGAAAAGGCGCTGACGGCGGCGTTTCCGGCGGACATATTACGTGTGAGCCAGCAGGTCGGCGGGATCCAGCTTTGCACCACACTGAATGCCACACTGGACGATGCGCTGATCGCCACAAATGCCCGTGAACAGGGGCTGGCAGTGCAGGCGCTGTCCGACTGGCAGGTTGAGCGCCACGTGAGGGGCGAGGCTTTACGTCCGAACGGCCTGTTGATGGGATTTGTGAATATCAGTTCGCAGCAACAGGCGGACGGGCTGGTGCAGCGGCTGGCGGCAGTGCTTGAAAACAGCCGCTGATCAGTGCGGCATTCGCCGCTATCAGCAGGTACTGGAGCTGGAAAACGGCTCTGATGATGGCGATGAATATGACTATTCTCCGGCGCGCGATGAGTGGCTGCTCACGTCTGGCAACCTGATGGCCGGAGTCAGCTATCAGCATCAGCCGTGGCGATGAAACGCAGGCATCTTCTCAACATAAAAAAGGTGACCTGGGGACGTTTAAATCCTGTCAGTCAAAGAGTTTTCGCGTTCATTTTTAACGTTAAAGGGATCCAAAAATAGAAAACGGAGCCCGGAGGCTCCGTCGTCTTTTTTTAGCAATCGCGCGGCAATGAGGGAGCCACGCGGATGTTTCAGGTTTTTAAGCCATATTCCCGACACAGGAGTGAAACATCGCAAATTGCCTTTTACGTTAGCGGCGTCCCAAAAGAACACCGATAACAATACCGATTGCGGCACCGGCACCGACGCCATACCACGGATTATCTTTCACATAATCATTGGCAGTGGCCGCCGCATCGCGTGCCTGCTGACTTAATTTTTCGCTGTTGAAACGCGCACGGGTTTCACGCAATACACCCTGTGCTTTGCTGCGGATTTTATCCAATTCATCCTTGGATTTATCACCTGCAGACTGAAGCACTTCATCCAGCGTGTCCGCCAGCAGGGTTACGTCCTGATCGATATTTTTTTCTACTTTATCTGTTCTCTTAAACATTCCGTCTCTCCTTGTGTGACTGTTGTATTAAGCATAGACCATAATGTTGTACCGGATGGTTCTTTAAGGACAAATGTCTATGATTGCGGACCTTTTCAGGCCATGGCACTGTGTCAGAAGTCAGGTGGGACGAGGGCTGGCGTGATGCGGCTCAGATTTCTCTGCAAAACAAAATCCGCGTTACAGCCGATAACATTTTTAGCCCGTTTTGAAGGCCAAACCTGTTTATACTGTTTATTCCACTCTCAGTGATCTCATTTTCGGGTCCGCCCATGTCTTTAAGTACATTGCGTTCTAACGCTCTGCTCAACAAACGCATTTTGTCGTTCATGCTGTTCACTTTCGTTGTTTATCTGACCATTGGTTTGCCGCTCGCGGTGTTGCCGGGCTTTGTGCATAACACGCTGGGATATAACTCGGTGCTGGCGGGGCTGGTGATCAGTGTTCAGTATTTCTCGACGCTCATCAGCCGGCCGCACGCCGGGCGATATGCCGATCTCCTTGGCCCGAAACGGGTGGTCATTTTTGGCCTTATTTGCTGCGGGATCAGCGGTATTTTTTACGCGATGGCGTTTTGGTTTTCGGCGTTTCCGCTGGCGAGTCTGCTGATGCTCTGTGTTGGCCGCATCTTTCTGGGTGTCGGTGAAAGCTTCGGCAGCACCGGAACTACGCTGTGGGGAATTGGTGCGGTAGGCGCGAAACATACCGCACGCGTGATTTCCTGGAATGGTGTGGCGACTTACGGCGCAATGGCCGTCGGTGCGCCGCTCGGCGTGTTACTCAACCATGCTTACGGGCTGATGGGGGTGGCGGTACTGATTATCGTCGCTGCCGCGTTTGCCGCCATACTGGCCAGCATGAAAGCCGCGATTTCCGTCACCGCCGGTAAGCGGATTGCATTCAAAGCGGTGGTCGGGCGCATCTGGCTGTATGGCCTCGGGCTGGGATTCGGCACCATCGGGTTCGGCGTTATCGCCACCTTTATTACCCTTTACTACGCTGATAAAGGCTGGAGCGGCGCGGCATTCACGCTCACCTTATTCAGCCTCGGATTTGTCGGTGCGCGCCTCGTCTTCGGCAACATGATTAACCGGTTCGGCGGCCTGCGGGTCTCACTGGTGTCCTTTGTGTTTGAAGTCGCAGGGTTACTGATGATCTGGCTGGGACACGATCCGTTGTCGGTGCAACTGGGCGCCTTTCTTACCGGTTCCGGCTTCTCGCTGATTTTCCCTGCGCTGGGTGTGGAAGCGGTAAAACAGGTACCGCCACAAAATCAGGGCACGGCGCTGGGGCTGTATTCCGCCTTTCTGGATCTCGGGCTCGGTATTACCGGACCGGTAGCCGGGCTGATTATTTCGCATTTTGGGACGCCGTCTATTTATCTTGCGGCGGCATTTATGGTGGTGATTGCCTGGCTGCTGACCCTCAGATTGTGGGTAAATACTTCGCGGCAATCTCCTGCTGAATAGCCCTTCAAATTGCAGGGTTAAGGCATTTAGATAAATCCTAAATACGCCGAAATCGGGGATAAACGCATTGTCTGGCAGAGTTATTGCGGTAAGGTCGCCTTGCGGTTAAAGAAGCGAGGAGCAACCATGTATTTACGGCCAGATGAAGTGGCACGTGTTTTAGAAACCTCAGGGTTTGAACGTGATTTTATTGATGATAAAGCTTACGGTTACCGCCGGGGCGAGCATTATGTGTATGTAAACCGGGAAGCGCGGTTTGGCCGGACTGCCCTGGTAATACACCCGGCGCTGAAAGAGCGCAGTGAGCGTTTTGCTGAACCCACAGCATCGTTTCGCAGCAGTGAAGCCTACAAGAATTTCCCGCTGGATGTCTCCAGCGACAATGAAACTTACTATGGCATTTGCCATGGTTTCAGTTCACGCCAGATCCTGGCGAGCTATCTGGACAACGTGTTCAGATAATCCGGCGACGGAACAGAAACAGACAGCGCTGATTTCACCAGCGCTGTTTCCTCAGGTTTTTATCTCATTTCAGCGGCAACAAAATATCGGTTTGCTGCGCATGCTCCGGTAATTCCTGATCAAGATGCAGGTAGCGGAAATAAACCGGAAAATCCCGTAATTCCTCTCCGCTGTGCGGCAACCATTCGCGATAAAGATAATAAACACTGTCACTTATCCGGTCATACGCTCCGACGTGTCGAACCACCGCGCAACGTCCACCCGGCAGCGTTTTGCCGATCACTCCCTGCGGATTTTCCGGCACGGTGCCATTAGCCTGCGGGTTAAGTTCGCCGCAGACATCGAAGCGGAATTCCTCGCCCGGCGTGACCAGCGGATCGTTATACGGAATACCGTAAGTGCCGCGCAGTGTGTAATCCGAAAGCCCGGAAGCTTTGCGCCATTCGATAAACGTTGCGACCGTATTGCTCACCCGCATCGGATCCCCGAGATGTTCCAGCACCGCGACCTGCATGGGTTCCACTTCAATGATTTTGACTTCCATATTTTCCAGCCTCTGCTGATTTTCCCTGCCGGGAAATTGAAAATGCACATGCCAGTCGACCCAGACAGGATTTTTGCGAAACTCGCTGGGGCTCAGGCCAAAAGTGTTCCTGAAGGCACGGGAAAACGACTCCGGGTTTTCAAATCCGGCATCCAGCGCGATACCAATCACCTTCTCGTGCGGGTTTTGTACCAGCCGGAACGAGGCGCGTTTCAGGCGCATCAGCGTGATGTAGCGGCTGACGCTGACCCCACAGAACTGGCTGAACTGCCGGTGAAAGTGAAAACGTGAGAAACAGGCGACTTCACTTAGTTGCTCCACGGTCATCGGACTGTCCAGATGCTGTTCTATATAGGTAAATACCTGCTGAAAACGTCGCTGATAAAGCTGGCTTTTGTCGTGATTCATTTCCTCTCCTTCATGGCGTTTACTTTGCCCGCCGTGTGAGGGGTTGTCCTGACTGAGATTGCTTTT
The DNA here is from genome assembly GCF_056402435.1 of Rahnella sp. P4_A8. Classification (NCBI taxonomy): domain Bacteria; kingdom Pseudomonadati; phylum Pseudomonadota; class Gammaproteobacteria; order Enterobacterales; family Yersiniaceae; genus Rahnella; species Rahnella sp. P4_A8. Next base: position 34,740 of record NZ_JBFUHK010000015.1, read on the forward strand.
TCAATGCAGCAGAAAAGAAAATGGCCCGGATAAGGGCCATTTCTGAGGCGAACCGGAACGTTAAACCAGATGGATTTGGTTATAGGTTTCGTTGTAGTCGCGGCGAAACTGCGCCAGCTCGAAGGGTTCGATATCCAGTTCGGCAAAATAGAACAGCGCCAGCTCGGCGTGTTCGCTGCTTAACTGTGGCGGCAGATGCGCGCGCACTAAAATGTTTCGCCAGCGGACGATATTCTCTTCCGAGGGATCTTTAATAAACGTCTGATAAATAAAAACAACATAAGCAGCTTTGCGGATTTCTTCAGCATAGCCACCGCTGATTGAGCGGATAAACATCTGGCTCTGACGTTTACCCATTTCCAGCAACATGGAATCGATATAAACCGGCTTTATTTTCAACAGACTGGCGAGAGAATCATTCGCTTTACGGGTATCTGCTGTCATAAACCAATAACCCACAATAAAAACCACAACAATTGCAGCAAGCATAATCCATATCATTCTGGACTCTGGCCTCCGGCCTTTTCTGGCGTGATGTGAAAGGTGCATGCAACACCCGATGCTGCGAGTTTATCTGCTAATCAGGGTAAATACGTGAAGGAGTGACAAAGAATTTTCGCTTCGTGAAGGTGCTGAGCCTTCACGAAGCGGGGTTTGGCCCTAATGAGCCGGTGTTTGCTGGCACAGATACTGATAAATTTGCTGAGTATCTTTATCCGAGCACAGACGCGTACCGATATTGAGTGTTGCCGCGCTACCGGCGGCCACGCCAAAGCGAACCATGTCGAGTAAATCAGCCCCTTCGGCCAGTTTGAGGGTCATCGCGCCGACCATGCTGTCACCTGCGCCAACGGTACTCATTTTTTTCACCGGCGGTGGGACAACCTGGAATGAGCTGTTCGCGTCCACGGCCAGCGCACCTTGTGGCCCCAGAGAAACGACCACGCGTTCAGCACCACCGTCACGGATAATTTGCTGAGCTGCCGCCAGAACATCCCCCGGATTTTCCAGAGAATGCCCGACCAGCGCGGCCAGTTCATTCTGGTTCGGTTTGACCAGCGCCAGCCCGCCGAGCTTCAGGCCCGCGGCCAGTGCATCACCCGAACTGTCAAGAATGCAGCGTAAACCGGCTTTCTGCGCTTTCCTGATTAACTCTGTCAGTGCCGTAATGTGCGTGCCCGGTGGCAAACTGCCGCTGATGACCAGTATTGAGCCGGCAGGGATCTTTTCGATTTTCGCGCTAAGGCCCGCAAATTCAGCCTCCGTAAGTCGTGCGCCCGGCATAACGAAACGATACTGTTCGCCGGTATTTTCGGTGTGAACGTGCAGGTTCTGGCGGGTCCAGTCCTGGGTTTCCAGTGTGTCTGTGGTGATCCCCTCGTCGCGCAGCAACTGAACCAGATGTGCACCTGTCGGGCCTCCCGTCGGAAATAATGCGGTAGCCTGGCCGCCCAGATAAACAATGGCACGCGCTACATTGATACCGCCGCCGCCGGGTTCGAACACGGGGGCCGTACAACGCAATTTACCTTCCGGGTAAATCTTAGGGGTGAGAGTGGCACTGTCGAGCGAAGGTGCCAGTGTGAGTGTGACTATTTTGGTCATTATCGTTCCCTCAATTTTCCAAAAACTGAATTCAGGTTAGCATCCTGACCTGTTTTTGCAGCACCTGATTGGCGATTTAACGCGCGAGATCAAACTCCCTTGCGGTTCAACATAATGTCACTGTAAGGTCACTCCATGTTCATTGAATCAGTATAAAAACGCATGAACTTTTAAGGAGTGAAAGATGGCCAGAAACATTGAGATCAAAGCCAGAGTAGATGATTTCTCTGCGCTGTATGAAAAAATCGCGCTGCTTTCCGATGGATTGCCGGACATCATTGAGCAGGACGACACTTTTTTCGTGTGTCCGCACGGACGCCTGAAATTGCGCACATTAGCGCCTGATCGCGGCGAGCTGATTTTCTATCAGCGTCCTGACAAGGCGGGACCGAAAACCAGCTTCTACACACTTTCAGAAACGCATGATCCTGACAGTCTGCGCGAAACTCTGACGCTGGCCTATGGCGCTGCCGGACGGGTCATCAAACAGAGGACTCTTTTTATGATCGGACAAACCCGTCTGCATCTCGACAGGGTAAAAGGGCTGGGCGATTATCTGGAATTCGAGGTTGTGCTTGCGGATGATGAAACGCCTGAGCAGGGCATTGTCATTGCAGAAGACTTACTGGAAAGGTTGGGGATTGACCGCCAGGAACTGGTGGATCAGGCGTATGTGGATTTGCTGAATGCGAAAGGCAAACACCTTCACGAGTAAATTTATAATCACCGCCTTCATATCAGGAAGGCGGCAATAGGTTGAAAGTTACTTCGTTTCTTCCAGCGAATACGGCAGCGGCTGAATGCTCAACTGGCTGGTCGCGTCATCGCGCACCCGCAGACTGGCATCGGCTTCCAGATCGTTATTCAGCACGGCCTGAACCCAAAGCGTGCCGTCGCTGAGCTGAACGGCTGCCAGAACGGTGCCGGTCCGGCGCCAGTTTTCACCCAGTTGCAGTTCGAGATCGTCCGCCGGGGCAGGCACTTTGCTCGCTTTGCCTGCCAGCCAGTACAATGCACGTTTGTTCGCACCGCGGTATTTTGCTCGCGCCACCATTTCCTGCCCGGCGTAGCAGCCTTTGGTAAAGCTGATGCCATCGAGCGCATGAATATTGGTGGCCTGCGGGATAAACTGCACGGCGTTGGCGGTATCAATCACCGGGAATCCGGCTTCGATATCCAGCGCCAGCCATTGCTGGCTGTCGTTGCGTTGTGCCTGTTCACCCAGTTCTTCCACCACCTGACGGGCTTTTTCCGGGCTGGTGACAATCAGATAACGTTCGGCTGGCAGGGAGAAATGCAGCAGTGTGGTTTCATCTTGTTGTACGACCTGCTGTTCAGCCGTTGGCAAGGTTGAAAAAAGCCCGGTCAGAGCAGCACTGGCCTGAAAACCTGCCACACCGAGTAACACCACATCATCATCGGCAGTGAACGTCACTTTAGAAAATACGGCGTACTTTTTGATTTCTGTAAGCTGTGTGTCGCGCAAATTGCGGCGTTCAATAAACGCCATACCATCGCCACGCTTGAACAGGCGCAAATTACTCCACATTTTCCCTTTCGCATCACAGTGCGCACAGAGAATATGCTGATCGGCAGCCAGCGCATCGACATCCGCAGTGACCTGGCCTTGCAGGTATTTCACGGTGTCTGCGCCGGTCATGGTCGCCAGTGCCCAGTCTTCCAGTGAAATCAATGTCAGCGGAAGGTGCGAAGACGCTGAAGGTTTTTGCGGTGGAAAGGGAAATTCGTTAGCCATTTTCTAATCCCGGTCAATGAAATGTGACTGATGCCCCATGGTAAAAGAGCCCATCCGCTTTGAAAACAGTTATTGGTGCCTTTTCCAGGACGCCTTCCAGAGAATGTAAGACAAACGACAGGTTTGCATCAGGTTTTCCAGCACATCACAGAGATTGACAAAACAGGGCACTGAAAAGTTACGTCCCTGCGCAACGGGCTGTTAGAATCGCTTTCTATATAAAAGAATTCTCATTCTGTATCCTAAAAAAGAGTCTTGTTATGGAAAGCAAAAACCAACTGGATATTAATAATCGTTCCCGCGTTCACTGGGCCTGCCGTCGTGGCATGCGCGAGCTGGATATCTCCATCATGCCGTTCTTCGAATATGAATATGATTCGCTGAGCGAGACCGATAAAGAAGTATTTGTCCGCTTGCTGACCTGTGATGATCCGGATCTGTTCAACTGGCTGATGAATCACGGCGAACCGAAAGACACYGAATTGCAGCGTATGGTCGCCCTTATTCAGACTCGAAACAAAGCCCGTGGCCCTGTGGCGATGTGATCTCAGGGTGTCCTGGCGCAGTCAGCTTATTTCACTGGGATGTTACGGTGCAGTGATGTTGCTGATTTTGCTGGCACCCTGGCCTGCGGGTTACTGGCCGGTATGGATGACGTTGCTTTTGCTGGTGTTGTTTGAATGCATCCGCAGCCAGCGGCGTATTACAGCACGCACAGGTGAAATGATCCTGCTCGAGGATGACCGTCTTTTATGGCGCGGCCATGAATGGCAGATTAAACAGCCGGTATGGATGATAAGCCACGGCGTACTGCTCTCGCTTCGTCGCGAAAAACGTAAAGGCGGGCTGGCGCAGGCGATGCGCAGTTCAAGGCAGCGGTTATGGCTGGCGTCGGACAGCATGAGTCTGGAAGAGTGGCGGCGGTTGCGACAGATATTGCTCAGTGGCACTCCGCGTAGCCCGGTAAAACCGGGCTGAGAGGGGCATGTCCATGGAAGGCTGACGCCGTGTTCTTATGCTGCGTTAAAGCAGGGCGTCCATTTCCAGCAGGATCTGTTCGCACCATTGTTGCAGGCGCTCTTCGGTGAGATCGAACTGGTTCACATCATCCAGAGCCAGCCCGACGAAATGCTTGCCGTCCGCACTCAGCGGTTTCGGGCTGGTAAACTCAAAGCCTTCTGTCGGCCAGAAACCAATGAAATGCACGCCAAGGGGAACCAGCTGATGATAAAGCATGCCGAGCGCGTCAAGGAACCATTCGCCGTAGCCGAGTTGGTCGCCCATGCCGTACATGGCGACGATTTTGCCGCGTAGTTTCAGCGTTGGGAGTTGATTCCAGACCGCTTCCCAGTCTTCCTGGATTTCGCCAAAATCCCATGTCGGGATGCCCAGGATCAGGATGTTGTAATCTTCCATTCTGTCGGGATCAACATCTTTTATGTTATGCAAATCAACCAGTTCTTCGCCCAAAATATCGCGGATTTTTTCCGCTGCCATTTCGGTGTAACAGGTGCTGGAACCGTAGAAAAGTCCGATCTTCATACTTGCTGCCATAACGTTATCAGAATACGAATGGCAGCCAGTGTAGCAGATTTGGGCGCATGAAAGGCATAATGGCCGTCGTGAGTAAGAGGAGTCGGGATGCCAAAACAAGATAATGCGAATCCTCAGGATGTTACGCCTGAGCCGGTGACACCAGCGGTTAATGAGGCCGATCAGAGCCTGACTGAGCAGTTTCTGGATATGCTCTGGATTGAGCGCAATCTCGCGGAAAATACGCTGTCATCCTACCGTCAGGATCTGAAATCATTGCTGGGCTGGCTGCATCATAACAATACCGATCTCCTGCATGTCAGCGCCGAAGATTTACAGTTGTTCCTCTCCGAGCGCATTGAGGGCGGATACAAAGCCACCAGCTCAGCACGGTTGCTTAGCGCGATGCGTCGCCTCTTTCAGTACATGAACCGTGAGTCCGTGCGTCAGGATGACCCGACCGCGCTGTTGTCTTCGCCTAAATTACCGCAACGCCTGCCGAAAGATCTCAGTGAGGCGCAGGTAGACGCATTGCTGGCGTCACCGAGTGTCGATGTGCCTCTTGAACTGCGTGATAAAGCCATGCTGGAGCTGCTTTACGCCACCGGTTTGCGTGTTTCGGAACTGGTCGGGCTGACGCTCAGTGATCTGAGCCTGCGCCAGGGTGTGGTGCGGGTTATCGGTAAAGGCAACAAAGAACGGCTGGTGCCGATGGGCGAAGAAGCCGTGTACTGGATCGAAAATTATTTCGAACACGGCAGGCCGTGGCTGCTGAACGGACAATCGCTGGATATCGTGTTCCCCAGCAACCGGGCGCAGCAAATGACACGCCAGACGTTCTGGCATCGCATCAAACACTATGCGATTCTTGCGGGCATTGATGCAGAGCGGTTGTCTCCCCACGTTCTGCGCCACGCTTTCGCCACCCACTTATTGAATCACGGTGCGGATCTGCGCGTCGTGCAAATGTTGTTAGGTCACAGTGACTTATCGACCACACAAATCTATACCCATGTAGCGACTGAACGACTCAAACTGCTACATCAACAACATCATCCCCGTGCATAACAGGCCGGAGAAAAAGGACGACATGATGAAAAAAGGTTTAATGCTGCTGACACTTCTGGCTGCGTGTATGAGCTCCGCGGTCCATGCTGATGAAGCAGCAATCAAAGCCACGCTGGGCAAACTGGGCATGAGCCATGCCGACATCCAGCCTTCGCCGGTAACCGGCCTGAGTGCGGTTTCTACCGACAGCGGCACCCTTTACATTACCGACGACGGCAAACACGTTTTGCAAGGCCCGCTGTATGATGTCAGCGGCAGCCATCCGGTTAACGTCACCAACAAAGCGCTGGTGAAGAAGATGGATGCGTTACAAAACGAGATGATCATTTATAAAGCCAAAAACGAAAAGCATGTGATCACGGTGTTTACCGATATCACCTGCGGCTATTGCCACAAGCTGCACCAGCAGATACAGGACTATAACGATCTTGGCATAACCATCCGTTATCTGGCCTTCCCGCGTCAGGGGCTGAATTCCAAAACCGAGAAAGACATGCAATCTATCTGGTGCACAGGCAACCGCAAAACCAACTTTGATGCGGCAATGCGCGGCGATGACATCACGCCGGCAACCTGTAAAACCAGTGATATTGCGAAGCAATTTGAGCTGGGCGTTCAGTTCGGCGTGACAGGCACTCCGGCCATCGTGCTGGCAGACGGAACTTTGATCCCTGGTTATCAGCCGCCGAAAGAAATGGCTGCCATGCTCGACCAGCAGGATCCTTCACATAAAACCGGTGGTTGATTTTTCGTGACCTTGCAGACTCAACTTCGCCGTCGTGAGGCGGCGACTGGCGTGGATCTTCCCGCCGAACTCTCCCCGCTGTTACGCCGGCTGTATCTCGCCCGCGGTGTGACACAAAGCCAGGAGCTGGAGCGCGGCGTGCGCGGTATGCTGCCTTATCAGCAGCTTGATGGCATTGATACTGCCGTTGCCTTGCTGCAAAAAGCGCTGGCTGAGCGTCTGCGCATAATTATCGTTGGCGACTTCGATGCCGATGGCGCGACCAGTACGGCGCTGACGTTGCTTTCCTTGCGCAGCATGGGCTGCGGTAATCTGGATTATCTGGTGCCGAACCGTTTTGAAGACGGTTATGGTCTCAGCCCGGAAGTGGTTGAACAGGCGGCGTCGCGCGGTGCAGAGTTGATCCTCACCGTCGATAACGGCATTTCTTCTCACGCGGGCGTGACGCTCGCCCATGAAAAAGGCATTCAGGTGCTGATCACCGATCACCACTTGCCGGGCGAAATATTGCCGGATGCCGAAGCGATCATTAACCCTAATCTGGTCGGTTGCGAGTTTCCGTCCAAATCGCTGGCGGGTGTCGGTGTGGCGTTTTATCTGATGCTGGCGCTGCGCAGTGCATTACGCGAAAGTGGCTGGTTTGAACAAAACGGTCTGGCGATCCCCAATCTCGCGGAGCATCTGGATCTGGTGGCGCTCGGCACCGTCGCGGATGTCGTGCCGCTTGATACCAACAATCGCATCATGGTGTATCAGGGGCTGAACCGCATTCGTGCCGGAAAATGCCGTGCGGGGATCCGCGCGTTGCTGGAAGTGGCCGGGCGCGAAGCCCGTACGCTGTGCGCCAGTGATTTAGGTTTTGCGCTTGGACCACGGCTGAATGCCGCCGGACGTCTTGATGATATGTCGGTTGGCGTGGCGCTGTTACTCAGTGAAGACATCGGTCAGGCGCGTGCGCTGGCAAGCGATCTGGATGCGCTGAATCAGACCCGCCGTGAGATAGAGCAGGGCATGCAGGTCGAAGCGCTGGCGCTGTGTGACAAGCTGGAAAGCAGTACCGACGCGCTGCCGTTCGGGCTGGCGATGTATCATCCTGAGTGGCATCAGGGGGTGGTCGGCATTCTGGCATCACGTCTGAAAGAGCGTTTTAATCGCCCGGTGATTGCGTTCGCACCGGCGGGTGAAGGCATTCTGAAAGGGTCCGGTCGTTCGATTGCCGGATTGCATATGCGCGATGCGCTGGAACGTCTCGATACGCTTAATCCCGGTCTGATGATGAAATTCGGCGGACACGCGATGGCAGCCGGTTTGTCGCTGGAAGAGAGCAAGTTCGACGAATTTCGTGATCGTTTCGCTGCACTGGTCGGTGAATGGCTGGATCCTTCGCATCTGGAAGGTGTGGTCTGGTCGGATGGCGAGCTGTCGGCCCGTGAACTGACGATTGATACGGCTGAAATGCTGCGCGACGGCGGCCCGTGGGGACAGGCGTTCCCGGAACCGACCTTTGACGGCAGGTTCCGTATCCTGCAACAGAAACTGCTGAAAGAGCGTCATCTTAAGCTGATGATTGAACCCGTCGGCGGCGGTCCGTTGCTCGATGGTATTGCTTTTAATATCGATCCGACTTTCTGGCCGGACAGCAGCATCCGCGAAGTGCAACTGGCCTACCGGCTGGATATCAATGAATTTCGGGGAAATCGCAGCGTTCAGTTGATTATCGAACATTTATGGCCGAAATAAGCGATTTACGCCGGTAATAAACCCTGCAAAAAAACGGCTCCTTGCTATAAAAAGACCGCTAATTCCGTTAGAATCTGCGGTTCGAATGGCATTGGGCCAACTCCGAATCTAACGTAAGACGCGAAAAATCATGTTTGAAATTAATCCGGTTAAAAACCGCATTCAGGACCTATCCGAGCGGACAGTCGTTCTTCGGGGGTATCTTTGACTATGATGCCAAGAAAGAACGCCTCGAAGAAGTAAACGCCGAGCTGGAACAGCCGGACGTCTGGAACGAGCCAGAACGCGCGCAGGCGCTGGGCAAAGAACGTTCCTCACTGGAAGCTATTGTTGAAACCATCGATGAGTTGTTGCAGGGCGCGGAAGATGTGACCGGCCTACTGGAACTGGCGGTAGAAGCCGACGATGAAGACACTTTCAATGAAACGGTTGCCGAACTCGACGTACTGACCGCCAAACTGGAACAGCTTGAATTCCGCCGCATGTTCTCCGGTGAATACGACAGCGCGAGCTGCTATCTCGATATCCAGGCTGGTTCCGGTGGTACGGAAGCACAGGACTGGGCGAGCATGTTGCTGCGTATGTATTTGCGTTGGGCAGAAGCCAAAGGTTTCAAAACTGAAGTTATTGAAGAATCTGACGGTGAAGTCGCTGGCCTGAAATCCGCGACTATCAAGATCATCGGTGATTATGCGTTTGGCTGGCTGCGTACGGAAACCGGCGTTCATCGCCTGGTGCGTAAAAGCCCGTTTGATTCCGGCGGTCGTCGCCATACCTCGTTCAGTTCCGCGTTTGTGTATCCGGAAGTGGATGACGACATCGAAATCGAAATTAACCCTGCCGACCTGCGTATCGACGTATACCGTGCGTCCGGTGCGGGTGGTCAGCACGTCAACAAAACGGAATCTGCGGTACGTATTACCCACCTTCCGACCAACATTGTGACCCAGTGTCAGAACGACCGCTCCCAGCATAAAAACAAAGATCAGGCCATGAAGCAGATGCGTGCGAAGCTTTATGAGTATGAGATGCAAAAGAAAAATGCGGACAAACAGCAGCTGGAAGACACCAAGTCTGACATCGGCTGGGGCAGCCAGATTCGTTCTTACGTGCTGGATGATTCCCGTATTAAAGATTTACGCACGGGCGTCGAAACGCGAAATACGCAGGCCGTACTGGATGGCGACCTGGATAAATTCATTGAGGCAAGTTTGAAAGCCGGGTTATGAGGAACCAAAATGTCTGAGCAACAACCAGCAGCGCAAAGCGCAGAAAACGTACCAGATCTTAACAACGAGCTGAAATCTCGTCGTGAGAAGCTGGCTTTACTGCGCGAATCCGGTATCGCTTTCCCTAACGATTTCCGTCGTGACAGCATCTCTGATGAATTGCATGCGAAATATGGCGAAAAGACCAACGAAGAACTGGAAGCATTAAACATCGAAGTCACCGTGGGTGGCCGTATGATGACCCGCCGTATTATGGGCAAAGCATCTTTCGTGACCCTGCAGGATGTCGGTGGCCGTATCCAGCTTTACGTTGCGCGTGATGACCTCGCAGAAGGCATCTACAACGAGCAATTCAAGAAATGGGATCTGGGCGATATCCTGGGTGCGACCGGTAAACTGTTCAAAACCAAGACCGGCGAACTGTCGATCCATTGTTCTGAACTGCGTCTGCTGACCAAAGCACTGCGTCCGTTGCCGGACAAATTCCACGGCTTGCAGGATCAGGAAGCGCGTTACCGTCAGCGTTATCTCGACCTGATCGCTAACGAAGATTCCCGTAAGACCTTCAAAATCCGTTCTCAGATCATGTCTGGCATCCGCAGCTTTATGGTGGAAAACGGCTTCATGGAAGTCGAAACCCCGATGATGCAGGTGATCCCTGGCGGTGCGGCAGCGCGTCCGTTCATCACTCACCACAATGCGCTCGATATCGACATGTACCTGCGTATCGCGCCGGAACTGTATCTGAAGCGTCTGGTTGTCGGTGGCTTCGATCGCGTGTTCGAAATCAACCGTAACTTCCGTAACGAAGGCGTTTCTCCGCGTCACAACCCAGAGTTCACCATGATGGAACTCTACATGGCGTACGCGGATTACAAAGACCTGATTGTTCTGACCGAGACTCTGTTCCGCACCCTGACTGAATCTGTTCTGGGCAGCAGCGTTGTGCAGTACGGCGACCAGACTTTCGATTTCGGCAAGCCTTTCGCCAAGCTGACCATGCGTGAAGCGATCTGCAAATACCGTCCGGAAACTAACGTGGCTGATCTCGACGATCTGGCAAAAGCGACCGCTATCGCAGAATCACTCGGTATCAAAATCGAGAAGAGCTGGGGTCTGGGCCGTATCGTGACCGAGATCTTCGAAGAAACCGCCGAAGCACAGCTGATCCAGCCAACCTTCATTACCGAGTACCCGGCAGAGGTTTCTCCGCTGGCGCGCCGTAATGACGTGAACCCTGAAATCACTGACCGTTTCGAGTTCTTCATCGGTGGCCGTGAAATCGGTAATGGTTTCTCTGAGCTGAACGACGCAGAAGACCAGGCACAGCGCTTTGCTGATCAGGTTTCTGCGAAAGATGCAGGCGACGACGAAGCGATGTTCTACGACGAAGACTACGTGACAGCGCTGGAACATGGCCTGCCACCGACTGCGGGTCTGGGTATTGGTATCGACCGTATGGTTATGCTGTTCACCAACAGCCACACCATCCGCGACGTTATCCTGTTCCCGGCAATGCGTCCGCAGACACAGAAATAAGCTCTCCTCAGAAACACAAAAAGGGCGCTCCGGCGCCCTTTTCCATGCCACAGATCACGGCATATGCTAACTGCTTAAAACTCCAGCGCTTATCCGCAATCACGTCTTGCTCCGCCGTCGTAACCGGTTATAATGCCACTCGCACACCGATGCGGGTGTAGTTCAATGGTAGAACGAGAGCTTCCCAAGCTCTATACGAGGGTTCGATTCCCTTCACCCGCTCCATTGTCTCTTTATAAATCAATAAGTTGATTTATAAACGCTTTCAGCAAAGTGATAACTCACTTCTCATGCTTTCAGCCCCATTGAACTACACCCGTAGCTGTTACTGTTTGGTGTGTGGTTAAGAGGGAGCATATCAAATAGTTGGCAGTCGTTCAAAGTTCATACTGCGATAGCTCAACATGAACAAAAAGCCTAAACCACGGCAGTCATCACCACGACAAACTCCCTAAACTTTTAACCGTTCCACACTTAGCGCGGTGTCCCATTTCTGCCTGTCGTGATGACATCGCAGTGGATAAACGAGCAAATGTTGGGAAGCCTAACCAGATCGGGAAAGGATCTGGCTCTGCTGTGGTGTTCACCGAGCCATAAACGATCGGTACTCGATAAGAGAGCGGTTAACTGACAAAACCCTGATGTTACGCTTATGGCGCTTTATGTTGGTATGCCCAACACGGCGCTAAGTGGGGTTAATTCTTTAAATACTAACAATTGGGGGAATTCTGATATTAGTATAAGATTTTGATATAATTTCGAGCAATATAATCACTCATAAGGAAATAAAAATGGCTGATCCTGTTTCTCTTGCTGCTATCTCAGGTACTCTTGAGCTTGTTAACAAATCGGTTGATTTAGTCCGTAGCCTACGCAAAAAAGGTGATGATGAACTCACTGCTGCTGAAATGCGGAATACTTTGATTGACCTGCTTGACGACCTTGTAGAGGTGAAAAGTGAATTTGTTAGTCTTAAAGCTGTTTTATTAAGCAAGGACGAAGAGATACAAGATCTCAAAGCTAAGTTAGAAGGAAAGAACACCTTCATTTTCAAAGATGGACTTTATTGGAAAGAAGGTGATGAAACTGCTTTTTGCCCGAAATGTTATGAAGTCGACAATGTTCAGACACATATGGGCTTCTCGGCAGCGACAGGGCAATACTCTGCAACTTGGTTTTGTAGAAACTGTAGGAACAGTATTTATCCTAAATCACGATAAACATTATTATCGTCAGTATAGAAAGTACGGATTAGGGGTATGCTCGAGAGCGGTGGAAGGATGTAAATGCTTATTCATAAAAACACAATTTACCGCCCTCTGCTGTCTCCTGCCCGTCGCTAAGTATCAATGTGATGTCTGCGTAAGTCGCGCAGCTAAAAGCCATCAGCATCACGGATATGAGCTTAAACATTGCGTCTCTTCCAGAATCGTTTAAATAGCCAATTACCTACCATAAGAATGATTACTCCGCTGGCAGCACCGCGCAGAAAAGAGTTTTCTCCAGGGAAAAGCTTTACTGCAAGTATTGCACTCCCATAGACAGTGCCCAGTAACCATGTAAGCTGCCCCACAATCATTAAGGCTAACTTAGGTTCAGTTATTGCTCTGTAAAGCATATAAATCACTGCCAGACATCCAAGGAATTCAAGGAACAAAGCGCCTAATGAGCTTATTGGATACATTGCTGCTTCCTTAGAATTTAACGTTCATCATAGCCTTTTCTACATCAGAGTCAGAGATGCCGATATATGCCTGCGTGGCGGCTGCACTGGGATGGTTTAGTAGTTTCATCACTAACCCGATATCTTTTGATTGCTGATAGATATTATAGCCCAGTGTCTTTCTGCCGGTATGTGTCCCGACTTTGGCACCTAACCTGTCCCCAGCCTCTTTAAACGCCTTAGATACGCTCTGACGGCTTATGGCCTTACCGATTGCACGGTTTGATTCAACTTCGAATAACCAGACGTGAGTAGGGTGTGATCTCCTCCCTGCAACTCCTTGCAAACCATTAAATTTATCTGGAATCATTACCTCAGTTTTGTTCTTAGCCACTTGGTTAAGCTACGCGCTTTCACGTCCGTGGCCGAAAGGGTAAATACTGATTGGTCAGGCGATTGGCGTTCATCCTGCGGTTATCTGGCCGAGCCGTTATTACTACCCGAAAACACATCAGTTAATTGAACGCCGTACACGAAATCATTAGTGCTAATTATTGAGCGGGCAGGGCATCAGTAATTGCGGGTGTCCTGCCCGTCGAAAATATTCGCCCTGCTACTTGAAGTGTGGCCATTGCTATAACGGGTATCCTGTCCTTCGAAGATATTGGCGCGACTGCTTGACGTGCTGCCATCGCTATAGCGTGTATCCTGCCCGTCAAAGACGTTTTGACGGCTTGATGAGGAGCTGCCATCACTATTACGGACATCCTGGCCGCCAAAGATATTCTCCCTGCTGCTGGATGTTCGGCCATCGCTGTAACGCACATCCTGTCCGCCAAAAATATTTGCCCGACTGGTCGATGTTGTCCCGTCGTCATATCGACAGTCCTGTCCATCAAAAATGTTCGCACGGCAACTGTCCGCTGCCGCATAACCCACTTGTCCCATAATCAGAGACAGTCCTAAAACCAGAGATTTAACGTTCATCGCTTTCCTTAATAAACAGGGGCTCACACCAGATGGATGTTAGTCCTGAGAAGGAAAAATAGTGCGTGGGAAAATCCTAATTTTCTGTAAATCATGGTAGGGAAAAGCAATGAATTACAAAGGGCTGACGGGTTATGCCAAAACATTCTGAAAAACTCAGTTTGTTCCGATCAGGCTGTGGAACAGGTAACAACAGAGGGGGAAATGAAGGGATCTGACGTAGACATAAAGCAGGTTCAGATGATTCACCCAAACCTGCTTCTTTTTAAACCAACAGCAATTACTTATTCTTCACCTGCAATCCGCGTGGCAGATTATTGTTATCCACCTGCGGTAAACCGGTAGAGGCGGAAGAAGTCAGCAAGCCTGTCTCAACGTAGTTTTGCAGCTTCTCGCGGGTATCGGTGATATCCAGGTTACGCATGGTCAGCTGACCAATACGGTCATCTGGTGAGAACACCGAATCGCCTTTTTCCATGGTCAGACGCTCTGGTTTGTAAGTCAGGTTCTCAGATACCGTATTCATGATGGTGTAGTCATTACCGCGACGCAGTTCCAGAGTCACTTCACCGGTGATTTCGCTGGCGACCCAGCGCTGTGCGGAGTCACGCAACATCAGAGCCTGCGGATCGAACCAACGGCCCTGATACAGCAGACGACCCAGTACACGGCCATTTGCATGGTATTGCTCGATGGTATCTTCGTTATGGATACCGGTCAGCAGACGCTCATAAGCGATGTGCAGCAGCGCCATCCCCGGGGCTTCGTAGATGCCACGGCTTTTGGCTTCAATGATACGGTTTTCAATCTGGTCGCTCATCCCCAAGCCATGACGACCGCCGATGCGGTTGGCTTCCATCATCAGCTCCACGCTGTCGTCAAAGGTCACGCCATTCAGTGCGACAGGATAACCACGCTCAAAACGGATGGAGACTTCTTCCGCTTTCACGACCACATTCTCGTCCCAGAATTTCACGCCCATAATCGGGTTAACGATTTTGACGCCGGAGTCGAGGAATTCCAGATCTTTGGCTTCGTGCGTTGCGCCCAGCATGTTGGAGTCAGTGGAGTAGGCTTTCTCGGTCGACATTTTGTAATCGAAACCGGACTGAATCATGAATTCGGACATCTCATGACGGCCACCGAGTTCATCGATAAAGTCGGTATCCAGCCACGGCTTATAAATCTTCAGTTCAGCATTGGTCAGCAGACCGTAACGGTAGAAACGTTCAATGTCGTTACCTTTATATGTGCTGCCGTCGCCCCAGATATTGACGCCGTCTTCTTTCATTGCGGCAACCAGCATGGTGCCGGTCACGGCACGGCCCAGCGGCGTGGTATTGAAGTAAGTCACGCCCGCCGTAGTGTTATGGAATGCGCCACACTGAATGGCGGCAATCCCTTCTGCAACCAGTTGTTTACGGCAGTCAATCAGGCGGGCTTTCTCTGCACCGTACTCCATCGCTTTACGCGGAATGGCATCGTAATCTTCTTCATCAGGCTGACCCAGATTGGCCGTGTAGGCATAAGGAATCGCCCCTTTTTTCTGCATCCACAGCAGGGCTGCACTGGTGTCCAAACCGCCGGAGAATGCAATCCCCACACGCTGATTGATAGGAAGGTGCTTGAGAATAGTTGTCATCGGTTAAATCCTGTATGAATGGGGGTCTGTCTGCTAAAAGTTTCAATGCCTATATTGATATCGCAAAACCGGCGTCGGGTAAAAGACATTTTGCATATTTATGTAAATTTTACCGCATAACTATCTAATTGTCATGCACTGCAAAACGCCTTACCGCTCATTCTGTTTCTGGAAAAAATTCAGCAGTAACTGCCATAAATGATGCGCTGCGGGCGTGAAACGCCGGTCTGAATTGCGCAATAAATGGCACTGGGCTTCGGTGGCGATAGGGTGATCAATGGGAACCGCCACCAGAATGTCGTGCTCGATGCGTTCACCTGCCGCCTGTGCGCTCATAAAGGAAATCCCCATGCCTGAAATGCTTAGGCTCATGGCCGTCGAGAACAGGTTACAGCGGTAGGCAGGAGTGAACAAAAAACCTTTGCTCTGGAACATCGCGTTCATGTGGCGTTGCAAACCAAACGTCTCACTGAGTGAAATCAGCGGGTGCTTGTTCAGTTCTTCGATCGAGACTGTTTTCAGATGTGCGATCGGGTGCTGCGGATTGACCACTGCGCAGATCGGCCCCCACGGAAAACTGTGTCGTTTCAGTTCCGGGTTACCAATCGGGCCAAACGCCAGTGCCATATCGGCCTCACCCTGGACAATCGACGCCAGGGTTTCCTGCATATTCCCTGCGACAATTTCCACAAAAACATTGGGATAGGATGTCGCAAAGTTTTTCAGTACGTGTTCGACAAAGGTATCAACCAGCCCGGCACCGACGCGAATGGTGACCGCGCCACCTTTCATATAGCGCAAATCTTTTAGATGCCGCTCCAGTTTTTCGCGACGTATCCGGCTTTCAAAAAAATCATCCGCCAGCAGTTTTCCGGCATCGGTCAGCACCACTGTGCGTCCGCTGCGTTCAAGTAAGGGCAGTTGCAGTGTGCGTTCCAGCAGGGCGATCTGACGGCTGATCACCGAAGCGTTGACGCCCAGAATATCGGCCGCACGGCGGATCCCGCCCTGGATCCCCACCTCGTAGAGATAACTGATCTGCTTCTCGTGAAACATCTGGCTCATCGGTGTTCCCGGTGTCTGTTGACCAAAAGGCAACAATATAGTCATTGAAACGACATTTATATTATGTGATGGGTTGTAGATAATCAAAATTGACGACAAAACAGACATCGGGAAATTTCATGCCAACCGTGTATGACTATCTGCAACAACATGCCTCGCTGATCCTCAGTGATATAAAGCGCCTGGTTCAGGCCGAATCCCCTTCGCTGAATAAAGTGGCGGTTGACCGTTGCGGAGACGTACTGCAAAGCATCATGGCGGAGCGGCTGGATGTGCAGGCACAGGTTTGCCCGCAGGAAAAACTCGGCAATCATCTGCTGTTCAGTGTCGGTAACGGGCCGCAGGTGACCAGTATTCTTGGCCATTTCGATACTGTGTGGGAATGCGGTGAGCTGGAGATGGTGGAAAAAGACGGCCGTTTATATGGGCCCGGTGTGCTGGATATGAAAGGCGGGCTGGTGCAGGCAATCTGGGCGGTGCGGGCGCTGGTACAAACCGGCGCGCTGTCGCCACATCGCATTCAGTTTATTTGTCCTTCGGATGAAGAACTCGGCAGCCCGTCATCGCGTAAATGGATTGAACAATGTGCTGCTGATTCCGGACGGGTTCTGGTGGCCGAACCGGCCGTGGCGCGTACCCATGAGGCCAAAATTGCCCGTAAAGGATCCGGCAGGTTTGAAGTGAAAATCACCGGTCGTTCGGCCCATGCGGGCAACAATCCGGAAGATGGCATCAGCGCGATTGAGGAAATGGCGCATCAGATTTTAGCCCTTCACAGCCTGAATGCCCCAGAGGCTGGCACGACGGTCAACGTCGGTCTGGCAAGCGGTGGCGGTAAAATTAACGTGGTCGCCGATCATGCCGTACTGGGTGTGGATTTACGTGTGACCAATATGGCAGAGGCCGCGCGCGTGGAAGCGGCAATCAAAGATTGCCAGCCGCATCTTGCCGGTGCGCAGGTGGTGGTCACCGGCGGGATGTCCCGCCCGCCAATGGAACAGACACCGCAGAATTTAGCGCTTTTTTTGCAGGCGCAGCATGCTGCTGAACGGCTGGGAATTGCGCTGAAAGGCAAAGCGGTCGGCGGCGGCAGCGACGGTAATTTTACGTCGGCGCTGGGTATCCCCACGCTCGACGGACTGGGTGCGACAGGCTCCGGCATTCATGCCCGGGACGAACATATTATTATTGATGATATTCCGCTGCGGGCAGCATTGCTTGCTGAAATAATTCTGGGCAGTGGGGAAGTAGTCGTATGACATGTTGATAAACAGTGCATGAAATAAAATACCTGGCCCTTTATTGGTGCGTCATAAACCAAAATGGTGCAATGAATCTCGGGTTATTTCATCGCGATTGAATGATTTTATTAAAAAGCCTTTATTACGATGAGGGCTATTTTTCTTTTTTATTTTTTATCTGTTTTTTAACTATTTTTACTGTTTATTAAAAAGTGAAAGTTGGCACGTTTCCTGCTCTCTTGTCTGTGGTTAAAAATAAAAATGAGCAGAAATCAGGTGCTGAATGAATAACCTGTTTTCTCACATGACATTCATTGAAAACTGACAGGAATTGTATTCCTGATTTTTTATTGCAGACAGATACCAGAGAAGGAACGTTAGTATGAGTGACACACGAATATCAGAACAGAGAGCCACCCCTGAGGTGGACGAGTGGAAAGTCGGTAAGGGGGCATACGTGTCGCTTATTGTCGTTATCCTGCTGTTTTCTGGTGCATTTTTAAAGGTGGATGGCATGGCGTGGCTGGGAGCCTTTGACTTCACCACGCTGGGCGGTTCGTTCGGTACTATGAAAGGTGAAACCAGCACGTTTGTCGGGGCGGGCGGTGTCAGTGCGAAAGCCGGTTTCCTTTTTGCCTTATCTCTGGTGCCGACGGTCATGCTGGCACTGGGATTATTAGAAATATTTACGCACTACGGGGCTATCCGGGCTGCACATAAATTATTAACACCACTGCTTAAGCCGATATTAGGCATTCCCGGCCACACCGGTCTGGCGTTAATTACCGATCTGCAAAGCACTGACGCCGGCGCTGCATTAAGTAAAGAGCTCTACGATAATAAACAGGTCACAAAGAAAGACGTAGTGATCATGGGCGCATGGCAATATTCCGGTGCCGGTCTGATCAACAACTATTTCTCCATCGGTTCCGCTATGTTTGCATCATTAACCATGCCGGTGATTATTCCGCTGGTGGTGATGTTCGTGATGAAATTTGTCGGCGCGGTATTTGTCCGCTTTGTGTTGAACACCGTTTATAAAAGAGATTTTGAAAATGAGTAATGCCACCCGAGTTTCCTCAAACCCGTTCGATATTTTCGTGGTCGGTGCCCGTAAAGGTTTCAATATTGCTATCAATAATCTGATGCCTAACGTGGTAATGGCTTACGTCATTTCAGAAATGCTCAATCTGCTCGGCGTAATGACGTTGGTGGGGCACATTTTCGCGCCGCTCATGGGGTTGCTGGGATTGCCAGGTGAAGCCGTTACCGTGCTGCTCACATCATGGCTATCGTCTTCGGCGGGTACGGGTGTAGCTATCAGTTTGCTGACCAAAGGCACGCTGGATATGACGCAGATTACCATCCTGGCACCGGCAATTTTCCTGATGGGTTCTCAGTTGCAATACATGGGACGCCTGCTTGGCGTGGCGGATGTGCCGAAAAAATACTGGCCTCTGCTGATGCTGACCAGCGTACTGAACGCCATTATTTCGATGATCCTGATGCGAATTTTTGCCTGATTTTCGATTGCACTGTTTTGAAAATGAATTTACCGGAGTGTTTACCCGTGTCGAAAGCTATTGAACATTATCAACATTTACATCTCATCCCTGAACTGGGTTTTACCGAATTTAAAACATCGGCTTATATCGCGCAGGCGCTTGAAGATGCGGGGTTTAACGTCACGCGTCATGTGAACGGCACCACAGGAATTATCGCTGAAATCGACAGCGGCAAGCCCGGTCCGGTCATGGCGTTGCGTGCCGATATGGATGCACTCGGCCATATCATTGATGGCGAGCTGGTGGCGCGCCATACCTGCGGCCACGATGGTCACTCCTCTGTCGTGCTCGCAGCGGCGCAGGAAATCATGAAAGAAGGCATGGTTAAAAAAGGCCGCCTGAAAATTTTGTTTCAGCCCGCTGAAGAGCTGGGCACCGGCGCCCTGGCCATGGTGGAAGGGGGCGCCATTGATGATGTGGATATGCTGCTGGGGTTCCATGTGCGGCCACTTGAAGAATGCCCGATGGGGCAGGCGGTGCCCGCAATGTATTACTCTGCCTGTGCGACGGTTGAGGCGATTATCACCGGTGTTCCTTCTCACGCGGCGCGCCCGCACCTGGGCATTAACGCGCTGGATGCCGCCGTGGCGGCGGTTCAGGCAGTGAATACTATTCATCTGGCACCGAGCCTGACATACAGCGTGAAAGCCACCCGTTTCCTGTGCGATGCGGGTGTGACCAATTCTGTGCCAGCGGAAGCCCGCGTGTGCTGGGATTTGCGTTCGCAGCACAATGAACCGATGGATGAACTGAAAGCAAAGGTGATTCGTGCGATTGAGCACAGCGTGGCGGCGCTGGGTGCCACCGCGGAAATTCATGTGATGAAAGAGATGCCTGCGGCAGAAGTCGACAGTGACGTGACCGCGATTATCGCGGAATCAGTTACAGAAGTTTTAGGTGCAGAGGGCCTGACTGAACCGAAATTTACACCGGGCAGTGAAGATTTCTTCCACTATTCACGCCAGCGTCCGGCCATTAAAACCGGGTTCTGGGGACTGGGCGCGAATCTCACGCCCGGGCTGCATCATCCTGATATGCGCTTTGATCTCGACGCTTTGGACATTGGTGTCAGGGTATTTAAAGGCTGCGTGAAAAGAGTGCTGGGATAAGCATTACGGCGCGTCATTGTTTTAAAAATATGCCCGGCTTTTGTCGGGCATTGCCTTACATTCCCTCCAGCGGCAGCACATCCAGCGGTTTCACTTCCCTGAGCACAAACGAGGTTTGCATCTCTTTGATGCCCGGCAGACGACGCACCACTTCCATCGCGAAACTGGAAAAACTGTCGAGATCTTTAGCGACCACCTGCAACAGAAAATCCGCATCACCGGCAATCGCGTAACAGGCAATCACCGAAGGCAGCGCCCCCACTTCCTGCTCGAAACGTTGCGCATCTTCCTCGCTGTGACTGTCGATTTTCACCCGGATAAACGCCAGCAACCCCAGCCCGATTTTTTTCCTGTCGATGTTCGCCTGATAACCGGTGATTATGCCGCTGTCTTCCAGTTGTTTCATGCGCCGCCAGCAGGGAGAAGCGGCCATGCCCACTTTTTCCGCCAGCTCCTGATTGGTCATTCTGCCCGAACCCTGAAGTTGTTTGAGAATGCGAAGGTCTGCCGGTGAAATTTCAGATGCGGACATAATCTGCCTTTTAAATGTGATTTTAAGAAAGAGATAACCAGATTAGGGCATTTTACGGCGGGAAAAGAAAGCACCTTTCAGCGGCCAGGCGCTATCATTTTTGTCATCAATAATGATGAAAAGGGCGCAAAAATGGCAGATAAACTGCGGGTGGCAATTATTCTCAATCCCGAACTTCCGCCGGGATTACTGGCGAACACGGCAGGCGTAATTGGCATCGGATTAGCGGCAAAATTCCCGATGCTGGCGGGCAGTTCGCTGACTGACGCAAAGGGTGTCACGACCGATACTATCTCTAAAACTCCGCTGCCGATTCTGCAGGCCACGCCCGATCACATTAAGGCGCTGATGTTTAAAGCACTGGACGCAGCAGGCGAGCGCAGTGTGGTGCCGTTCCCGGCATTTGCGCGCACGATGCATCAGTTTGAGCAATACGAAATGACGTTCCCGTTGCGGGATTTATACGATGAAGTGATCGACGGTGTCGGGCTGGTGGGGCCGGAAAAGTGGATTAAATCGCTGACGGGAAACCTGAAGTTATTGCGCTAATGTGTTGAAGATACAGATATAAAAAAGACCGAATACAGGAATGGTATTCGGTCTGAGGTTTGCGCTAATCCGTATTCRGCTCGTCGCTTTCAGTTGCGGGTAGCGTTTGAAAATCGTCAGACACCAGATGAACGCGACACAGCCGATCAGGCCACCGGCGTAGCCGATGTTGCTCATTTCCAGATGCAAACTCACCTGATTACCGATCAGCGCGCCGGCACCGATACCGATGTTATAAATACCGGAAAGCAGCGCCATTGACACGTCGGTGGCGTCGGTCGCCAGCGCCAGCACGCGCACCTGCATTGCCAGGCCGATAATCATCATCGCCAGTCCCCAGATAATACACAGTACTGAAATCGCGACCGGATTCATCACCGCCACAAACAACAGGAGCATGCTAAGCGTGACCAGCAGGATCGGGCCGCTGAGCATGGCTGCCGGGAAACGGTTGCCAAGCAAACTGAACGCAATGCTGCCGAGAATACCCGCGCCGCCGAAAATCAGCAGCAGGAAAGTGGTGAAGTTTTCACCCATGTTGGCAACGCTCTGGATAAACGGTTCGATATAACTGTATGCCGTATAGTGAGCGGTCACTATCAGCGCAGTCAGGAGATACATACCGACCAGCGCCGGACGGCGGAACAACATCGGCACGCTTTTCAGTGAGCCGGTATGTTCACTTGGCAGCGGCGGCAGCAGTTTAATCAGACAAATCAGTGTCATCAGCGCAACGATGCCGATGCTCATAAAGGTGGTTCGCCAGCCAAGATACTGACCGATAAGACGACCCAGCGGCAAGCCGAGCACCATTGCCAGTGCGGTGCCGGTCGCTAACATACTGAGTGCCTGTGTTTTTTTACCGGCCGGTGCCACACGGATCGCCAGTGAGGCGGTGATCGACCAGAAAATGGCGTGGGCGAGGGCGATACCGACGCGCGAGGCCACCAGACTCCAGAAATCCCAGGCGACGACAGATAACGCATGGCTGGCGATAAACAGGCAAAAGATGATGATCAGCAGGCGCTTTCGTTCAACGTTGCGGGTCAGCAGCATCAGCGGCAGCGACATCAGCGCGACCACCCACGCGTAAATGGTCAGCATCAGGCCGACCTGTGCTGTCTGCATATTGAAACTGGCGGCGATGTCGGAGAGTAATCCGACGGGCACAAATTCAGTGGTATTGAAGATGAATGCGGCAATAGCCATCATCACAACGCGAAGCCATGCTGTCCTGCGCGAAACGGTATCTGATTGCATTGAAATTTATGACTTATAAGAAGATGTTGAAATCAGGCATCTGTCTGCCAGATGCCTGTTGAACGCATAGTGTGTTTTATTTGTTCGAAAAATGAAACAGAAAATTGGCCTATCAGATAAATCTTCAGGCGACAATTTTAGTGATGGTAACTGTGATGTTCCTCACGCATTGTCGTGAGGATTGATCAGGGAAGTCAGTACGTGATCCTGCCAGCAACCGGCAATTTTCAGATATGATTTCGCATACCCTTCGCGTTCAAAGCCCAGACGCAGTAGTACGCGCTCACTTTTATGATTGTCCGGAATATAGCTGGCCATAATGCGGTGCAGACCCTGCTCGCGAAACAGGTAATCAATGGCGGTTGTCAGCGACCGATGCATCAGTCCTTTTCCCTGCTGGTTTTCCGCGACCGAATATCCCAGATGGCAGGCCTGAAAAGGACCGCGGGCGATGCCGGTAAAATTGCAGGCACCGAGCATGTCACCGGTTTCACGGCTGATGATGCCAAACTGGAATGCCGTACCGCAGGCCGCTTCATCAAAAGCATTGCTCAGACGGACCCGCAGGGTTTCAGGCGCGTAAAAGTCCGCTGGCCGTAAAGGCTCCCACGGCGCGAGATGCGCGGCGTTATCGCGAAAATAAGCATGAACGACAGCCGTGTCTTCCGGCCCCAAAATTTTAAGGTAAAAATCAGCGTTCGTGACGGCGAGTTCCATGGTGGTCCCTTAAAGCCTGTAGCGGAGAGGGCGGTAAGTGTAGAGGATTCATCAGGAATTGGAATGCCAGCACCAGTGCCACGGTTCATAAATGAATCCCCAGGGATTGTTCAGCGGGAATGACATCACAAAACCGAATCCGGCGGCGTGGCTTTGCAGCCACTGAAAAGCTTCTGTTTCACCAAAAACGCCGGTCACTTCGTCGCAGCCGGGCGTATTGATATCCACGGCGCAGCCGGTGTGATGCTCGCTGCATCCGGGCGGCGCCAGCGACGTAAAGAAATCTTCCGGGGCGATGCCTGCCAGTTGTTTGGCGCGGATTAAATCAGCCTGATAATTCAGGCTGCGGTAGGCGGAAACCAGATAAATCCCCACGCCGTCAGTAGCTGCCTTTTGTCTCATGGTATGCCAGGCGGCAGAGGCGGGGGCGGTCAGACGGTATATTTTATCGCTTTCGGCATCCGTTTCCGCCTCCACCAGTAAGTGCTCACTTACTTCCTCAAAATACGGCAGCGTGCGATGTGCGATAACCGCCGGGTCGATATGCAGTTCCCGCAGTATCTGCTCCGTTTGCGATTTCAGTGCCGCCGGGTTCATGCCGGTTCGTCTCCCGCACGGCCGATCACATCATTCATGGCTTCCGTCATCGCCTTACCTGCTGAGCGCATCGACTGCTGATAGCGCGAAGCGGCAACAACAAATGCATTAAGAAGCTGAGTATCCTGCGCATGTTGCTGATATTCAGGGTGCCATTGCACACCAAGACAGAAATCATAGCCTTCACATTCAATGCCTTCGATCACGCCGTCGGGTGCGTAAGCATTGACGATACAGCCGGGGCCGACGGATTTCACTGCCTGATGGTGTGAGCTGTTCACGACGTAATGGTCACGATCTACGCAGCGGCTGAGCAGTGAACCTTCAACAATTTCTACCGGGTGACGCGCGCGTTTTTTGCCGCCCGCGTTTTCGGTGTCGACAGTGGTGCTGTGCTCCAGGGCATCGGGCAGCGCATCGGGAATATGCTGATGCAGCGTGCCGCCGGTTAATACGGCAAGCAGTTGCTGGCCACCGCAAATCCCGAGCAGCGGCATATTGCGCTGCATGGCACCTTTAACAATGGCTTTTTCAAATTCGGTGCGGGCGGGTTTCAGGCGAACCTGATCACTGGTTTGTTGCTCATTAAACAGTTCAGGCGGTACATCAAACGCCCCGCCGGTCACGACAATGCCGTCGCACAGCGCCAGATATTCATCGGCCAGCGCCGCGTGATGTGGCAACGCCAGCGGCACCGCACCCAGTTCCGCCAGGCTGTTCATATAGTTCTGACGTAAGGCGTACCAGGGATAATCGGCATAACCACCGGCTTCCTCGCTGTCGAGCGTTACCCCAATGACCGGTCTGGATTGAAATTTTGTCTGCATTCGCCTGAGTCCCTGCATGGAAATGAAAAACAATCAGAAATTTCACCATATCAAGCCGTGGTCGGCGCAAACAATATAAATTATCTATAGGTCATATTTTCAGGATTTAGCTCTGGTTTTCTCACCTGTTCGGGTGGGATCTCAGTGCATTTTCCGCACTAACTCCGCGTTTTCCTGACAAAATTCCGGTCTTCGTTGACACTTCCTGATGCTTTTTTGTTGCGGTCTTCAATATTCATTCTCATTTAGTGATTAACATTAGATGCCTCGAAAGGATAAATTAGCGGGTATAATTCATCCTGCTGATAGAAATAGAAATTCTTAATTGCTAACGAAATCTTTACGTTGTCCTAAAAACAGACACCCGCACTTTTCGGGGATAATGGTTTTTTGACTGATATTGAAAATCTCTGGTTGAAGGTCATTTTTCAGCTGTTTTCTCCTCATTAATACTGCGAAACCAAGAAATTTATGCTGCCGACTGCCTCGTCTCGTTCCAAAAAACGCACATTCGTGTGGGTTATTGTCGCCATTATCGTTGCCGCGATCCTGGTCTGGTTTTTTGCTTTCCACCAAAGTGCCTCTGATCCCTCTGCCCATAAAAAACCGGGCCGTGGCGGCATGCGCGCAATGCGCGGCCAGATGATGGCAGGAATGGCAACGCCGGTGCAGGCAGGAAAGGCCACACAGGCCGATGTGCCGGTGTATCTGCGTGCGCTGGGCACGGTGGTGGCGAACGCGACGGTGACGGTGACCAGCCGTGTCGATGGTCAGCTGATGAAGGTGTATTTCACCGAAGGGCAGAAAGTGGAGCAGGGGCAGTTGCTGGCGCAGATTGATCCGCGCAGTTATCAGGCCACGCTGGAACAGTATCAGGGCGATTTAGCGCAGAATCAGGCGCTGTCGAAAAGTGCTGAACTGACGCTGGCGCGTTACCGCAAACTGTATGCACAGGATTCCCTGGCACGTCAGGATCTGGAAAGCCAGATTGCGACCGCCGGTCAGTACGCGGGAGCAGTGAAAGCCGACCTGGCGCAAATCGCCGCCGCTAAGCTGAACCTTGAGTACGCTAAAATCACCGCGCCGGTCAGCGGCCACGTCGGCCTGCGTCTGGTGGATCCGGGCAACATGGTCACCAGCAGTTCGACCACCGGCATCGTCACCATTACCCAGACTCAGCCGATTGCCGTGACCTTCAGCGTGCCGCAAAGCAATTTGCAAACCCTGCTCAAAGCCCTGCGCGGCGGCAATCAGTTGCCAACCACGGCTTTTGACCAGAGCGGCAGCGAAGTGCTTGGACAGGGCAAACTGCAATTTATCAGCAACGAAATTGATACCAGTACCGGCAGTATCAAGCTGAAAGCGTTGTTTGATAATGACGATGAAAAACTCTATCCGAATCAGTTTGTGAATGCCCGCTTACAGGTCGCGACGCTGAAAGATGCCACGGTGATCCCGGCGGCGGCATTGCAGCTGAGCAGCGACGGCGACTTTGTGTATGTGGTGAAAGCCGACAGCACCATTGAGCGTCGCAGCGTGAAGTCCGGCCCGGATTTTGGTGATGACCAGGTGGCGATTTTGTCCGGCGTGAAGCCGGGCGAGCAGGTGGTCACCACCGGTATTGACCGTCTGAACAACGGCACCAAAGTCGAGATTGTCACACCGAATTCCGGCGAGGCTGCAGCAGCAGGTGGCTCTTCCAAAGAGCGTCAGCAGAGCGGCGGTGTGGATAAAGCCACCACCGGCGCGGATAAAACGGCCGTCGCGCCTGATGCACCCCCAACTACAGCCGGTAAAGACAGCGGGTCTAAATGAATCCTTCACGCCTCTTTATACTCCGGCCGGTCGCGACCATTCTGCTGATGGTCGCCGTGCTGTTGTCGGGGATTTTCGCCTACAACATGCTCTCGACCTCGGCGCTGCCGCAGGTCGATTACCCGACCATTCAGGTGACCACGCTGTATCCGGGCGCCAGTCCGGACGTGATGGCGTCGGGTATTACCGCGCCGCTTGAGCGTCAGCTCGGGCAGATGGCGGGGCTGAGCCAGATGTATTCCACCAGCGCCAGCGGCTCCTCCATTATTACGCTGAAATTCTCGCTGGATTTGTCCCTTGATGTGGCTGAGCAGGAAGTGCAGGCGGCGATCAATGCCGCTGACAGCCTGCTGCCCAGCGATTTACCCAATCCGCCGACTTACAAGAAGGTGAACCCGGCGGATGCCGCAGTGCTGACATTAGCCGCGACCTCTGAATCCCTGCCGCTGACCAAAGTGCAGGATCTGGTGAATACCCGCGTGGCGTTGAAACTGTCGCAGATTTCCGGCGTCGGTATGGTCACGCTGGCGGGCGGGCATCAGCCTGCGATCCGCGTGCAGGTGGATCCGCGCAAGCTGGCGGCGCATAACCTCAGCATGGAAACCATCAACACGCTGATCGGCAACAGTAACGTCAACGGTTCCAAGGGGGGCTTTGACGGGCCGCACCACTCGATCACCATCGATGCCAATGACCAGCTACGCACCGCCGCTGAATACGGCAACCTGATTGTTAATTATGAAAACGGGGCGGCGCTGCGTTTGCGCGACGTCGCGACGCTCTCCGAAGCAGCGGAAAATCAGTACCTTTCTGCGTGGGCGAACAAACAACCGGCGATCATTATCAGCGTTCAGCGTCAGCCGGGCGCCAACGTGATCCAGGTGGTGGATGCCATCAAAGCACAACTGCCGAAATTGCAGGAAGCGCTGCCGGAGTCGGTCAAAATCAGCGTGATTTCTGACCGTACCCAGACTATCCGTGCCTCGATCAGCGACGTTCAGTTTGAGCTGTTGCTGTCGATTGCGCTGGTGGTGATGGTCACCTTCCTGTTCCTGCGTAATGTCGCGGCGACGCTGATCCCAAGCGTGGCCGTGCCGCTCTCGCTGGTTGGCACCTTTGGTGTGATGTACCTGTGCGGTTTCAGTCTTAACAACCTCTCGCTGATGGCGCTGACCATCGCCACCGGTTTTGTTATCGATGACGCCATCGTGGTGGTCGAAAACATTTCACGACGCCTGGAAGAGGGCGAAACACCGATGCAGGCGGCGCTGAAAGGTTCGCAGCAGATCGGATTCACCATTATTTCCCTGACCTTCTCGCTGATTGCGGTACTGATCCCGCTGCTGTTTATGGGCGATGTGGTCGGGCGTCTGTTCCGCGAATTCGCCATTACCCTGGCCGTGTCGATTCTGGTGTCGATGGTGGTGTCGCTGACCCTGACACCGATGTTGTGCGCCTATTTGCTGCGTCACACACCGGAAGAAAAACAGAGCAAGTTTTACCGTAAAGGCGGTGAGTTTTTTGACAAAATGATCGCTGGTTACGATCGTATGCTGATCGTGGTACTGAACCATCAGAAGCTCACGCTGCTGGTCGCTGCCGCGACGTTAGTGTTCACCGCGTTGCTGTACGTGATTGTGCCAAAAGGTTTCTTCCCGTCGCAGGATACCGGCATGATCCAGGGGATCACCCAGGCCTCGCAGGATGTCTCCTTCAGCGAGATGGGGCGTCGTCAGCAATTGCTGACCGCCGCTATCCTCAATGATCCGGATGTGGAAAGCGTGTCGTCTACCATCGGCGTGGACGGTAATAACACCAGTCTGAACAGCGGACGTTTGCAGATCAGCCTGAAATCCTTTGATGAACGCAGCGAACGTGCACCGGCGATCATTGAACGCCTGAAGCAGGAGACCGCAGGCGTGCCGGGCATTGAGCTTTATATGCAGGCTTCGCAGGATCTGACGGTGGACGATCAGGTCACGCCAAGCCAGTACCAGTTCACACTGGATGATGCCGACAGCGAAAATCTGGTGCAATGGACACCGAAGCTGATTGAGAAACTCAGTGCATTGCCGGAGTTCAGCGAAGTGGTCAGCAACCTGCAAAATCAGGGGCAGATCGCCTATGTGGAGCTCGATCGCGACGCTGCCGCACGCTACGGTATTACGGCGTCTGACGTCGATACCGCGCTGTACAACGCGTTCGGCCAGCGGCTGGTTTCCACCATCTTTACCCAGGCGAACCAGTACCGCGTGGTGCTGGAAGTGGCCCCGCAGTTCCAGCAGTCACCGGCTTCTTTTGACGATGTCTATCTGGCGACCAACAACAGCACCTCAACATCCGGCACGGTGGCGACCACCACCAGCACCACGTCTTCTTCGACATCGGACAGCGGCACCTCGACCACCACCACCAATGCCGGGGCGACCAATGGCATGGTCAAACTGACGTCGATTGCCAAAATCCACATGCGCACCGGCGCATTGTTGCAGGCGCGCCTCAATCAGTTCCCGGCAGTCACCGTCTCCTTTAACCTCAAAGACGGTTATTCGCTGGAGCAGGCGCAGCAGGCGATCAAAACCACGGTGGCTGATATCGCCATGCCGGACAGCATCACTTTGCGCTATCAGGGTGCGGCGGCGTCATTTGAAAGTGCCACCGGCAACACGCTGTGGCTGATCCTCGCCGCACTGCTGACCATGTATGTCGTGCTCGGTATTCTGTACGAAAGCTTTATCCATCCGGTGACCATTCTTTCCACGCTGCCGTCGGCGGCGGTCGGTGCGTTGCTGTCGCTGATCTTTGCCGGTACGGAATTCAGTCTGATCGCACTGATCGGGGTGATCCTGTTGATCGGCATCGTGAAAAAGAACGCCATTATGATGATCGACTTTGCACTGGATGCGGAAAACAAACAGGGATTATCGCCGCGTGAGGCGATTCACCAGGCGTGTTTACTGCGTTTTCGTCCGATCATGATGACCACCATGGCCGCGCTGCTCGGGGCGTTGCCGCTGATGCTGGCGAGCGGATCCGGCGCGGAACTGCGTCAGCCGCTGGGGCTGGTGATCGTCGGCGGTCTGATCTTCAGTCAGGTTCTGACGCTGTTCTCCACGCCGGTGATCTACCTGATGTTTGACCGGCTTTCTCACCGCCTTAATCCACGTCACCGGCGTGCAGCAAAGCAGGCGGAATAAATGAACATTTCGCGTTTCTTCATCTTCCGCCCGGTCGCGACATTGCTGCTGACCATGGCGATACTCCTGCTGGGTTTGCTCGGGTATCGCCTGCTGCCGGTGGCACCGCTGCCGCAGGTCGATTTTCCGACCATTCTGGTCAGTGCCAGTCTGCCGGGTGCCAGCCCTGAAACCATGGCGGCGACGGTGGCGACGCCGCTGGAAAGGGCGCTCGGGCAAATCGCCGGTGTGACGGAAATGACCTCGCGCAGTTCGCAGAGTTCGACCAGCGTCATTTTGCAATTCGATCTCGATCGCGACATCAACGGCGCGGCGCGTGACGTTCAGGCGGCGATTAACGCCTCCCGCGCCTTGCTCCCCAGCAGCATGCCGTCGCTGCCGACTTACCGCAAAGCCAACCCGTCGGATGCGCCGATCATCATGCTGGCGCTGACCTCGGCCACGCGCAGTAAAGGTGAGCTGTACGATATTGCCTCGAGCCAGTTGCAACAGAAAATCGCACAGGTTAACGGCGTCGGGCAGGTTTCTCTGGTGGGGTCCGCGCTGCCGGGTGTACGTATTGATTTACGCCCTGAAGCCGTCACCTCTTACGGGATTTCCCTCGACACCATTCGTGCTGCGATTGCCGACAGCACCAGCAACCTGCCGAAAGGCTTACTGCAAGGGTCGGATCAGTCGTGGATGATTGAAGGCAACGGCCAGCAAAGTACCGCCGTGCAGTACAAAACGCTGATTGTCACCTACATCAACGGTTCGGCCATCCGCCTCAGCGATATCGCCAATGTGTATGATTCCGTCGAAGACAAATACAACGTCGGGTATTACAACAGCACGCCGTCGGTGATGATTGGTGTAACGCGCCAGGCTGGCGCGAACATGCTGGAAACCATTCAGGCGATCAAAGCCGCGCTGCCGCTGATGAAAGAAAGTCTGCCGGGCGATGTGCAACTGAACCTGGCTCTGGATCGTTCGCCTAACGTTTCCGCTTCCCTGCGTGATACGGAAATGACCCTGCTGGAAGCCACGCTGCTGGTGATCGCGGTGGTCTTTGTGTTCCTGCGTAACTGGAATGCTGTGCTGATCCCCGCCGTGGCGCTACCGGTGTCACTGATCGGGACCTGCGCGGTGATGTATCTGCTTGGCTACAGTCTGGATAACCTCTCGATGATGGCGCTGATCATCTCCACCGGTTTCGTGGTCGATGATGCCATTGTGGTGCTGGAGAACATTACGCGGCATATCGAAGAGGGAATGGGACCGGTGCGGGCGGCGCTGAAAGGCGCACAGGAAGTCAGCTTCACCGTGCTGTCGATGACGCTGTCGCTGATCGCGGTTTTCATTCCGATCCTGCTGATGGGCAGTATCGTCGGGCGCCTGTTCCGCGAATTTGCGGTGACGCTCAGTGTCTCGCTGATCATCTCGATGCTGGTGTCACTGAGCCTCACGCCGATGCTGTGCGCACGTTTCCTCAAACGTAAACCGCCGGTGGAAAAACGTCAGCCGCGCATCTACCGCATGATCGAGCATGGCCTTAACAAACTGCTGGCGGCCTATTCTGCCGCGCTCGGCTGGGTTATGCGCCATCAGCTGATCACGCTGATCGGGTTGTTCCTCACCGTGATCCTCAATTTCTATCTTTATACCGTGGTGGAAAAAGGTTTCTTCCCGGATCAGGACACCGGCATGCTGATGGGCATGTTGCGTGCGGATCAGAACACGTCGTTTCAGTCGATCCAGCCGCAGGTGCTGAAATACAGCAAGATCATTCAGGACGATCCGGCGGTAGAAGCGGTGATGAGTTCGGCGGGCAGCGGCGGCTTTGGTTCACGTAATACCGCCACGTTCTTCGTGCGTCTGAAAGATTTCGACAAACGTACCTCGACCGCCAATCAGGTGGCGAACCGTCTGATGATGGCGACCGGCAAGGAGCCGGGCGCGCAGTTGTTCCTGATGGCGGCGCAGGATCTGCATATCGGCGGGCGCAGCGCCAACGCGCAGTATCAGTACAGTCTGCAATCTGACGATCTTTCGGTGCTGCGGGAATGGGCACCGAAGGTGCAGAAAGCGCTGGCGAAACTGCCGCAACTGACCGGTGTGGATTCCGATGCACAAACCGGCGGTCAGGAGGTCATGCTCAATATCGACCGGGATCGTGCCACGCAACTGGGCGTGAACGTGAAGATGATTGACACGTTGCTCAACAATTCTTTCAGCCAGCGGCAGGTTGCCACGATCTATAAAACGCTGAACCAGTATCACGTGGTCATGAACCTGACGTCTGACTACACCAGCAATCCGGATGTCCTGCATCAGCTGTATGTCGTGACCGATTCTGGTAATCAGGTGCCGTTGTCGGCGTTTGCCACCTTCAGCGGCGCCAACGCACCGCTGTCGGTATCCCATCAGGGGCAGACAGCAACCACGACTATCGCGTTCAACCTCGCCGACGGCTATGCGCTGGAAGATGCGCAGGCTGCGCTGAAAACCGCCATGGCACAAATCGGCTTGCCGGATACCGTTCATGGCAGTTATGCGGGAACGGCGCAGGCGTTTGAAGCGCTGGCCAGTTCCATGCCGTGGCTGATCCTGGCCGCGCTGGCGGCGGTATATATCGTGCTCGGCGTGTTGTACGAAAGTTATATTCACCCGCTGACCATTCTTTCCACGCTGCCTTCCGCCGGGCTGGGGGCGCTGTTGCTGATGCTGATGACCAATACGCAACTGACGGTGATCGCGCTGATCGGGATCCTGCTGCTGATCGGCATCGTCAAAAAGAATGCGATCATGATGATCGACTTCGCGCTCGACGCCGAACGGCGGCTGGGTCTGACGCCACAACAGGCGATCACTCAGGCCTGTCTGATGCGTTTTCGTCCGATCCTGATGACCACGCTGGCGGCGTTCTTTGGTGCCCTGCCTCTGGCGATGGGCAGCGGGGGTGACGCGGATCTGCGCAGTCCGCTGGGTCTGGCAATTGCTGGCGGGCTGGCGCTGAGCCAGATCCTGACGTTATTCACCACGCCGGTGGTTTACCTGTATATGGATCGCACCAGCCGCGCGACGCATCGTCTGTGGCAACGTCTGCGTCCTCACGCGACGCCGCCGGAGGCCAGTTCTCATGACTGATCACACTGAAACTCATTACCCTGAAGCGAATCTGATGACTCTGCAAAAAACACGTTCAATGGTGTTCCGTCTTGCTCCGCTGGCGCTGGCCTTACTGGTCAGCGCCTGTGCCGTCGGTCCTGATTACAAACGGCCGGATGTGACTATGCCAACGGCATTTAAAGAAGCCAAAGGCTGGACGGCCGCGATCCCGAAAGATAATCAGGCCAAAGGCGACTGGTGGGCGGTGTATCAGGATCCTGAGCTGTCGTCCCTGCTGACACAGGTGCAGATTTCCAACCAGAACGTTGCCCAGTACGCCGCGCAATACCGCGAAGCCCAGGCACTGGTGACGCAGGCGCGTTCTGATTTGTATCCTTCCGTGGATGCCACCGTCGGCAGCACGCGCAGTGGCACCTCAACCTCCACCAGCAACAGCCAGTCCGCACAATTGAGTGCAAGCTGGGAACTGGACTTGTGGGGCAAACTGCGCCGCACGGCAGAAGAACAGGATGCCAGCGCGCAGGCCAGCAAGGCCGATCTGGCCGATGCGACGCTCAGCGCGCAATCCGAACTGGCGCAGGATTATTTCCAGTTGCGGGTGATGGATCAGCAAATCGCGTTGTATAAGCAAAGTATTGACGCCTATCAGCGTTATCTGACGGTGATTGAGAACCAGTATGCCGGTGGCAGTACCTCGCGTGGCACACTGGCGCAGGCACAGACTCAGCTGGAAAGTACCAAAGCGTCGGCGCTGGATTTGCAATGGCAGCGCGCCCAGCTTGAGCACGCTATCGCCGTACTGATCGGCAAACCACCGGCCCAGTTCAGCCTCGCCGCCCGCGACGTAAAACTGAACCTGCCTGCGATGCCGGATGCGATTCCGTCGCAACTGCTGCAGCGTCGTCCTGATATCGCCGCTGCTGAGCGCACCATGGCCTCTGCCAATGCGGCAGTCGGTGTCGCCACTGCCGCGTATTATCCCGATCTGACCTTAAGTGCCAGCGGCGGTTTTGCCAGCTCGGCCTTCCATAACCTGTTCTCGTTGCCAAACCGCGTCTGGTCGTTAGGCCCGGAACTCAGCCAGACGGTACTGGATTTTGGTTCCACCCGTGGCAAAGTGGCACAAGCCGAAGCCGCGTATGACGCCGACGTCGCCAGTTATCGCCAGAGCGTGTTAACCGCGATGCAGGAAGTGGAAGATTATCTGGTTGAACTGCACACGCTGAACAGCGAACTGGTCGCCCGTCAGAACGCCGCCGATTCCGCCAAAGAATCCGCCCGCGTGACCTACAACCAGTATCAGGCGGGGATGATCGACTATCTCGACGTCGCAACTACCGAAAACACCAGCCTGACGCAACAGCAAAGCGTCCTGTCACTGCTCAGCACCCAGATGGTCACCAGCGTTAAGCTGATCGCCGCGCTGGGCGGGGGATGGAACGGGGATGTGGGTAAGTAAGAGAGTTTGAATTATCTCTGCACGAAGGACACATAAAACGGTCTTTGGTGTAGAGATTCATATCAGAAGAACCTTAATCGAAGCACGTATCAATATTGATAATGGCAGCGATTAAGCCGCCATTCCTTAGTATAGAATCTGCAGCATCCTGGCTAAATCACGCTGTTGTACGGTGATTCCATCCATCTTTAAAAATAATATTACCGTCGCAATACTTCCACGTAATCGCTTCATAACGAAGTAAGATAGTTTCCATATGCGTACCTGTTTTTTTATTTGTATTTATCAAATTTTGATGTGAATTTCGTAAAAATGATAATCCAGAAGATTACCGATACCGCGCCTATCAACACGCCATACGAGGGAAAAATATAGATACAAAACAGCCATGATGAAATAACAACAATAGGAAATAAAATATCTGATAATAATAAAG
Source organism: Rahnella sp. P4_A8 (assembly GCF_056402435.1). Classification (NCBI taxonomy): domain Bacteria; kingdom Pseudomonadati; phylum Pseudomonadota; class Gammaproteobacteria; order Enterobacterales; family Yersiniaceae; genus Rahnella; species Rahnella sp. P4_A8. The sequence continues at coordinate 69,724 of NZ_JBFUHK010000015.1, forward strand.
ATATTAAGCTTTTAAACATTATATTTATCTCTTAACTCTTCATAAAGCGTAGGCGATCCCAAACCTTGCCGCTTTCATTTTCGTTTTCAGTATCTTTAATTATCATTTCAAAATACAGATATAACATTTGCTCTATCACGTCGTGGTATCTGAAGATTGAGGCGATAGAAAGGCTCATTCTCTTTTCTTCGGTTACTAATTCATTACACACATCCCCATACCGGGGGATTAAACAGGACGTATACCAACTCGCCCTTTCCATGCCTGAAGAGATATTAGAGAGGACGTTTTGTGTTTCTTTGACATAGCTATTCATCCCCCTTTGAACGTAGATTCCTAGCTGTCTGTCACTTTGAAACTTTAGTCTTAGATAGTCTGAGGCTTGCATAAAATCACCATGTCCATATCTTTGATAAGGTTTAAATGGCACCACAGTCGTCAGGATTATACAAGGGTAATTTCTGATTATGTGAGGCTAGTAACGGCTATAAATTTTCCTTAATGAGTGGCGGTTGATATCGACTACTTTCCGGAGTAAATACTGAAGTGGTACCCTAAATTTGGCCATCTGAACAGAGGTGATATTATCGCCTCATCAATAATAAACTTCTGAAAATTCCATTTTCAAAGGTTCTCCAATGGCTTGTTAAAATATACAGGTATAACGTAATGTCTCTTTTTTAAATGGACGTATGAAAATGGCAACTCTGGAATTTTTATGGCTTAAAGACGATGGTGACGACCCAAAAGATCAATTCTGGATAAAGCAGGGTATCGATTATGCAAAAAGAACGGGTTTTTAAGAAACGCTATGTTTTGGTCCCTGCGCTTTTTATAGTTTTGATGATCGCATGGGTCATTCACTTTCTTACATTTCCAGTGGGGCATGATTTGTATAAGACGGTTAAAGTTAATAACCTGGTCACCTTGTATGTAACCCAGGCCAGTGCTGGAGCAATGACGTCATTTTCGTACCACTATTATTTGTATGATGCGACGAAAAGTGAGGCTGATTTTATGGCTCATATTGATGACCAAAGAGCGTTCATGGTCACCTCTGACAGCAAGGCAACGGCCACAGCCAACAATGATCATCTATATCTTCGCGTTCGCGGGGATATATACTCATTCGATAACGGAGGTTATAAAGTTATTGTGCACCTAGACGCTTCGCCTTATTAAAATAAACACAGTGGGGCTTTGCCCCACTTCAGTTTTTCTCTAAAAAAACATCTTAATTTTTTAACTAATTTAATATAAATAATTAGCAAATGTGACGGTGGACGAAAATAAGGGAATATTAAAATATTGGAATGATGGCCGCAGGAATGGTGTGAGAAAAATATTATCACCGCATTTGCAGATACTCTCAGTACGGCTCCTCCCCTGCGAAGCGGGAGGTTGGGTGGGGGTATTAAAGACAACCCGGTGGTGGCATGTTCAACGATTCAAAACAGAAAGAATTACGCAAGGATCTGCGGGGAAATCTTACTTATCCAGAGTTTGTTTTATGGCAGGCGGTCCGGTGTAAAGCGCTGGGTGTTAAATTTCGCCGTCAGCATGGGATTGGGCGCTATATCGTGGATTTTTACGCCGGTGAGGTGAGGCTGGTGGTTGAGCTGGATGGTGAAAGTCATTTCAGTGAGGAAGGAATGGCGGCGGATAAAATCAGAACTGACTTTCTGTGTGATTCAGGAATGAAAGTTATCCGGTTTACGAATCTTCAGGTTATGCAGGAATTACCTGAAGTTCTTGAGCATTTGCGATGCGAAATTGTACGACGGAAGACAATGTTAACCTTCTGATTTTATTTGTAATACCCCCTCCCAGCCTCCCCCTTCGCAGGGGGAGGAGTTAAAAGCTCGGTCGGCTCCCTCCCCTGCGAAGGGGAGGGCTGGGGTGGGGTATTAATGGTTACTCGGTGAAAAAATTCCCACCAAAATAATTTTTATCAGTATTTAGCTCAGTTAACTCATCAATATTACATTTCATCTTATCTATCAATGACCTGATCACTATTCATCTGGTTTTATCCCGTTTTGGGATAATTTTTCTCCCGGTTTACTCTTCCTGTGTAGACGTTTTATTTACTCATAACTCAGGAAAGGATCCTCCATGAACAAAGCACAGAATCATACCGACTGGCATCAGGCAGACATCATTGCGGCATTGCGTAAACGGGGTACGACGCTGGCAGCGGTATCGCGCAGTGCCGGGTTGAGCTCATCCACCTTATCGAATGCGCTGTCACGATCATGGCCGAAAGGGGAGAAGGTGATTGCACAGGCGCTGGAGGTGCATCCGAGCGTGATCTGGCCGAGCCGTTATTTTGATGCGCGGGGAGAGCTGGTAGTGAAAGTCATTCGGAATTCAGCTAAATCCTGAGTGATGATGAGCTTTTTTGGAAGCTTTGCCGCAGCGATGAAAGTACAGAGTTGCTGATAAAACAGTAATCTATATTCTGCACACTGCTCTGTAAGTGAATACATTTTGTTCAGTGGCTACATGAGGGCTACAATGTAGCTACACGACAAAATTGATCCGGAGGTTTTATGACTGACACTGTTGTCAGAGCTCGAGTAACTTCAGCGTCAAAGGCTGCTGCAATGGCAAACGCAAAGGCAATGGGGTTGGATCTTTCGACAATCATTCGAATGGTTGTAAATAGGTTGGCTGTGAATGCTGAGCTACCCGTCGATTTGTTGCAGCCTAATGCAAAAACACTTCAGGCCATTCGTGATATGGAAAATGGAATTGGTGTTGAAAGTGTCGCAACGATTGAGGAGTTGAAGCACGATCTGGGATGGTGATATGTGCTAAGGATTGTTTATCAGACAAGATTTAAAAAGGATGCGAAAAAATACAACAACGACAAACGAGCGCAGGGAGCTATTCTGGAGACATTATCCTTGTTGCAGACGGGTGAACCTTTACCTATTCGATATTGTGAACACCGGCTTTCAGGTGGTTATGCGGGATATATGGAATGCCATGGTGCGCCAGATCTTTTACTCATTTATCAGAGAAATGACGAAGAATTAAAATTGTACCGGGTAGGGAGTCATTCTGAATTATTCTGATATCAGATGAACCCTGCGAAAAACGCCGACTTCCGCCGGCGTTTCCATTCACTCAAAAATCACTCCTTCCAGCCGCCTCCTAACGCTTTATACAAACTGATGTCCTGATTCAGTTGGGCAAGTTGTGTGGTGATCAGCGTTTGCTGAGCAGAATACAGCGAGCGCTGGGCGACCAGTACGCTCAGGTAGTTATCGACACCGCCTTTGAAGCGCATCTGCGAGAGATCGTAGTTGCGCTGATTGGCGTCGGCGTCCTGCTGGCGGGCCAGCAGTTCATCTTTGTAGGTCGCCTGACCGGCTAAGCCGTCGGAGACTTCCTTGAACGCCGTCTGAATCGCTTTCTCATAGTTGGCGATATCAATTTTCTTGGTGTCTTTAGCGATGTCGAGATTGGCCTGATTCACGCCGCCGTCGAAGATCGGGATATTAACTGATGGCATAAATGACCAGGCACCGGTGCCGCCGTCGAACAGTTTACTCAGGCTGCCGCTTTCTGTGCCTGCCGTGCCGGTCAGCGTAATGCTTGGGAAGAACGCTGCACGCGCCGCGCCGATATTGGCATTAGCCGCTTTCAGCGTATGTTCAGCGGAAATAATATCCGGACGACGGGTCAGCAGATCAGAGGGCAAACCGGCCGGTGTCTGCGGGAATTTCCAGTCCTGTTGCAGGGTGGCGTTCGCCAGCAAACTCTGTGGAATGGTGGTGCCGACCAACAGTGTCAGTGCATTGACGTCCTGACGTACCTGACGTGTGTACTGGGCGATGTCGGCCTGCGCCGCGCGCACCGTGGTTTCGGCCTGCACCAGATCCTGTGAAGTGTCGATGCCGGAATCGTAGCTGCGTTTGGTGAGTTCGTAAGATTTTTTCTGACTGTCGGCGGTACTGATCGCCAGTTTTAGCAGATCGTTATCCGCCGCCAGACTCAGATAGCCGGAAGCGACTTCAGCCACCAGCGAAATTTGCGTGGCGCGCTGTGTGGCTTCTGTCGCCAGATAAGTTTCCAGCCCCTGATCGCGCAGGCTGCGTAAGCGGCCAAACAGGTCAACCTCATAAGACGTTACGCCCAGATTCGCGCTGTATTGCTGATACGTCACCGGTCCGCTGGTTTGTGTTGAATACAATCCGCCCGGCAGGTGCTGGTTGGTTTCACCGGCGCTGGCGTCGAGTGTCGGCAGCAGCGCGGCACGGTCAATCTGGAAGGTAGCGCGGGCGGTATCGACGTTTAATGCCGCGACCCGAAGGTCGCGGTTGTTAGCCAGGGACATGCCAATCAGCTGCTTCATCGCCGGTTGATTGAAGAAGGCTTTCCAGCCGATATCCTGCGCAGCACCGGTTTTGGCGCCGTCCCAGTTGCTGGCAACCGGCAGCGCAGGGCGCTGATAATCCGGCTCCATCGTACAGCCGGCCAGCAGGGTGAGTGAAAACGCGCCGATAAGCGACAGCGCGAAATGCGGTTTATTCATGGTGTGTTGCCTCTGGTGCAGGAAGCGCCTTATCGTGTTTTTTCGATTTGCGGGTGAACAGATTCACAACCGTGACGTAGAACATCGGCACGAAGAAGATCGCCAGGAAGGTGGCCGTGAGCATGCCGCCGACCACCGCCGTCCCGATGGAATGCTGGCTGCCCGCGCCCGCGCCGCTGGAAATGGTCAGCGGGAATACGCCGAGGACGAAGGCCATTGAGGTCATGATGATCGGCCGGATACGCAGCTTGGCCGCTTCGATGGCCGCTTGTGCCACCGACATCCCTTCGTTCTCATGCAGCTCCTTGGCGAACTCAACAATCAATATGGCGTTCTTCGCCGCCAGCCCGACGGTCGTCAGCAGGCCAACCTGGAAGAAGACATCATTCGACAACCCGCGCAGCAACACAGCACCGATGGTGCCTAAAATCCCCAGCGGTACCACCAGCATGACGGAGAACGGAATTGACCAGCTCTCGTACAGCGCCGCCAGACACAGGAACACCACGATCATCGACAGACTGTAAAGCGCCGGTGTTTGTGAGCCGGAAAGTTTCTCTTCGTAGCTCAGGCCGTGCCATGCCACTTTGTAACCCGGTGGCAGTTTGGCCGCGATTTCCATCACCGCCTCGTTGGCATCGCCTGAGCTGTAGCCCGGTGCCGGTGAACCCATCAGTTCGACGGAAGACACGCCGTTGAAACGTTCATAACGCGGTGAGCCGTACACCCATTTGCCGCTGCCGAAGGCGCTCCACGGCACCATATCGCCGCTGGAATTACGGAAATACCAGTTGTTCAGATCTTCAGGCGTGACGCGGGAAGCCGCCTTGCCCTGGATGTAAACACGCTTCACGCGGTCGTTGTACATGAACTGGTTCACATACGCTGAACCCCAGGCCGCTGACAAGGTGTTGTTGATGTCGTCGAGGCTCAGACCCAGCGCCTGCGCCCGTTCATCGTCAATTTCCAGCTGATATTGCGGTTCATCTTCCATCCCGTTCGGGCGCACAGCCATCAGGCGTTTGTCCTGTGACGCCATTTGCAGGAACTGGTTACGCGCGGCCATCAGGGCTTCATGCCCCTTGCCGTTGGTGTCTTGCAGGAAGAAGTCGAAGCCGGTGGCATTACCCAGTTCCATAACGGCTGGCGGAACGAAAGCAAATACGCGGGCATCTTTGATGGTGGCGAAATGCGCCATCGCACGACCGGCCAGCGCCTGAACTTTTTGCGCGGCGGCCGGGCGGTCGGCCCAGGTTTTCAACTGCACGAAGGCAATCCCGACGTTCTGGCCTCGTCCGGCGAAGCTGAAGCCATTGGCGGTAAACACCGAAGAAACGATGCCGCTTTCCTGCGTCATCAGATATTCCCGGACGTTATCCAGCACCTGCTGGGTTCGTTCCGCCGAGGCGTTGGCGGGCAACGTCGCCTGAACAAACATCACGGCCTGATCTTCATCCGGCAGGAAGGTGGTCGGCACGCGGGTGAACATAAAGCCGGTGGCGATCACGATCAGCAGGTAGATGCCCATAAACAGACGGCGGCGTGAGATGACCGTGCCGACGGCGCGGGTGTAGCGCATCGCGCCTTTGTCGAAGTTACGGTTAAACCAGCCCGCAAAGCCTTTCTGCGATTTTTCTTCGTCGTTGTGTTTGATGATGGTGGCGCACAGCGCCGGGGTGAAAATCAGCGCCATCAGTACGGAGAGCGCCATCGCGGATACGATGGTGATCGAGAACTGACGGTAGATGATCCCGGTTGAGCCACCGAAGAACGCCATCGGCACCAGTACGGCAGACAGCACCAGCGCGATACCAAACAGCGCGCCCTGGATCTGTTTCATCGATTTGATGGTGGCGTCTTTCGGCGAGAGCTTTTCTTCCGTCATCACACGTTCGACGTTTTCCACCACCACGATGGCATCATCCACCAGCAGGCCTATCGCCAGCACCATCCCGAACATGGTCAGGGTGTTAATGGAATACCCCGCTGCCGCCAGAATACCGAAGGTACCGAGCAGCACTACCGGCACCACCAGCGTGGTGACCAGCGTTGCGCGCAGGTTTTGCAGGAACAGCAACATCACGCAGAACACCAGCACGATGGCTTCGATCAGCGTTTTCACCACTTCCTCAATCGATGCGCTGACCACCGGCGCGGTCTGGTACGGGAACTCGACTTTCACGCCAGCCGGCAGAGAATCTTCCAGCCCGGCGATGGTTTCTCTTACTGCTCTGTCGGTGTCCAGTACGTTCGCGCCGCTTGCCAGACGCAGGGCGATAGCGGTAGAGGGCCTGCCGTTAAACGTGGAGGAGATGGAATAACTTTCCGGCCCCAGATCCACGTTGCCGACATCACTGAGACGCACCTGAGAACCGTCGGCGTTCACTTTCAGCAGCACGTTTTTGAACTGATGAATGCTGTCGAAACGGGTTTTACCAATGATCGTGGCGCTGAGTTTGCTGTCTTTGACCGTCGGCAGGCCGCCGAGGGAACCGGACGACACCTGTACGTTTTGCGCTTCAATCGCCGCGCTGACATCACTTGGGACCAGCTGATATTTATACAGTTTTGCCGGGTCGAGCCAGATACGCATCGCGTATTCTGAACCGAGCAGCAGGAAGTCGCCGACGCCTTTGGTACGTACGATCGGGTCTTCCAGTTTGGTCACCAGCAGGTTACTCAGATCCGAGTTACTCATTTTACCGTCGGTCGAAATCAGGCTGACCAGCAGCATGAAGTTGGCCTGATATTTGGCAATACGGATCCCCTGATTGACCACTTCGGTCGGCAGTTGCGATTCGGCCAGCGACACTTTGTTCTGTACCTGAACCTGCGCGATATCCGGGTTAGTACCCTGATCAAAGGTGGCAATGATTGTGGCACTGCCGTCGCTGTTACTTTGCGATTCGATATAGCGCAGGTTATCCAGCCCGTTCAGTTGCTGTTCAATGACCTGAACTACGGTGTTCTGGGCGGTTTCCGCAGACGCACCCGGATAGGTGACGCTGACGGAAATCGCCGGAGGCGCGATATTCGGGTACTGGCTGATCGGCAGTTTCATGATCGACAGCGCACCGGCGAGCATGATGACGATGGCGACAACCCAGGCGAATATGGGGCGGTTAATAAAGAAAGTAGACATTCAGCTCACCTATTGCGCGGAAGGATCGGTCATCGCGAGATTAGCCTGTTCGGCAGGGGCACTGGCTTTACGCTCGGTGGCGTTGACTTTGGCGCCCGGCCTGACGTTCTGTAATCCGTCGGTGATCACTTTGTCGCCGTCATTCAGACCCTGACTGACTAACCAGTTACCGTTCATCATCTGACCGGTGGTGATGGAACGCTGCTCAACGGTGCTGTCGGCTTTCACCACATACACATAAGGCGCACCTTTGACGTCATGCATGATGGCTTCCTGCGGTACCAGAATACCTTTGTCATCAATGCCTTGTTGTAACTGGGCGTGAACAAACATACCCGGCAGCAGTTCGTCGTGCGGGTTCGGGAAAGAGGCCCGCAGGGTAACGGAACCGGTACTTTGCGACACGGTGACTTCGGAGAATTCCAGCTTGCCCGGCAGGGCGTATTTGCTGCCATCTTCCAGCGTCAGGGTGGCCTGCGCGGCGTTGTCACCGGCGGATTGCAACTTACCGGAAGCCAGCGCGCGACGCAGTTTCAGCAAATCTTGTGAGGATTCATTGACGTCAACATAGATAGGATTGAGCTGATCGATAGTGGTCAGATATGCCGTCTGGCCGCTGGTCACCAGAGCACCTTCGGTATACAGCGAGCGGCCAATATGGCCGGAAATCGGCGCGTACACTTTGGTGTATTGCAGATTGACACGGGCGGTCTCGACATCTGCTGCGGCTTCGCGCTCGGCGGCCACGGCATCATCATATTGCTGACGGCTGACCGCCTGCGCTTCAACCAGCGGTTTATAGCGGCGGGCGGTGGCGTCGGCGCTTTTCCAGGTCGCCATCGCGCGATCGAAAGCGGCCTGATAGGTTGACGGATCAATCTGATAAAGCTGCTGACCGGCTTTGACTTCGCTGCCTTCCACAAACAGACGTTTTTGGATCACGCCGCTCACCTGCGGACGGACTTCCGCGCTGCGAACCGCCGTGGTGCGGCCGGGCAGACTGGTGGTGAGGGCGACGGGCTGGCTGTGCAAAGTAACGATATTCACCGCAGGAGCCTGTGCTGCCGGGGAAGCAGAACTGGCAGAACCATCACATGCGGAAAGCAGTACCACTGTACTGACAGAAAGTAACTTCAGGCGCATAGAATCCACTCTTTTGGGGGAATTGAGAATAACCATTCTCAACAAGTCCTTCACTATACGAGAGCGCCTGATTTCCCGGTGTAAGGATATTGTCATCACCCATGTTTCTATATTTCAAAATATGAGGATAATGTTGCTACATAATCCCTTGTTATTGTAAGGTTTTAATCTTTTCGTGCAGTGGAAAATGGCAGGAAAGTCATTACTTAGTAAACTAATTAATAGGCCATAAGAATAATTATCAGAGGGATGTTCTAAAAGTGAATGAATTGTTAGGTGTTAAAAAAGTGTGATGCATATCAAACAAATTTATACATTTTAACCTGCTCCTTACCTGAAAAGACTAAGGGATTAAGCCCGCAGCCGTTACCTTAAGGGCCGAGAACGAGCAGTTCTCACATTTGCTTGTTGCCAGCCGTTTTGAACAGCGGCCAGTTGCAACCCCCATGCCCACAGTCCGATGTGGGCTTTTTTTTGCCTTTGCACCGCCAGCCAGCTTTCCTCTCGCAAAACTGTGATCCCTTTCATACTCCTGACTGCTATGTCTATACAACTATACATTCTGTAACTTAACTCAATTAACGGTTTATTTTTAGCCAGCGAATTGAGGGAAGACAGATGATAAAACTTGGCAGCAAGGTTCACGATCTGGGGAAAGCCCTGATGACGCCTATCTCGGTGATTGCCGCCGCCGGGATTTTCTTAGGTCTGGCCGCCGCATTGCAGAATCCGGCGGTCACCGGTGAAACCTTTACCCAGATGAAAACATTGCAACTGGTCATCGGCTTTATCCGTCAGGTCTCCGGTGCGCTGTTCGCTAATTTGCCGTTGTTTTTTGCGGTCGCCACGGCAATGGGGCTGGCTAATGCAGAGAAGGCCACGGCGGCGTTTTCCGCCGTGATCGGTTTTGTCGGGCTGCACGTCGGGGTTAATTACAGCCTGCTGGCGCAGGGGATTACGCCGGAAACCATTACGGTCGCCAAACTCACGGCAAAAGGCATGACCGAAAGTGACGCGATGATTTACGCCGCCGAGTTCACCAACACGCTGGGGATTTTCACCTACAACATGAGCGTGCTGGGCGGGGTGCTGGTCGGCCTGATCACCATGTGGCTGCACAACCGTTTCTATACCATCGTGCTGCCGACGGCGATCGCGTTTTTTGGCGGGCGGCGTTTTGTACCAATTGTCACCGTGCTGGTGCTGCCGATCGTCGGTGTGCTGATGTCGCTGATCTGGCCGACGATCGCCCAGGGGATCCAGTGGATCGGCGAGCTTATCGGGCGCACGGGCGAGATCGGCACCTTTATTTATGCCACCTCAGAACGTTTGCTGATCCCGACCGGTTTGCATCACATCATTAATGAAACCGTGCGCTTTACCCCCATCGGCGGTGTCACCACGGTGGATAACCAGAGTATTGTCGGCGCGCTGAATATCTTTAATGCCGCGCTGGCCAATCCGGGCACGATCTCCGATGCGGTCACGCAGCAGGCGACGCGCTTCCTGGCGCAGGGGAAAATCCCGGTGATGATGTTCGGGTTACCGGCGGCGGCGCTGGCGATGTATCACTGCGCGCGGCCGGAACATAAAGGCCGCGTGAAAGCGCTGATGCTGGCGGGCGCACTGGCGTCATTTACCACCGGGATCACTGAACCGCTGGAGTTCTGCTTTATTTTCGTTTCGCCGGTGCTGTATTTCCTGCATGCGGTGCTGACGGGGTTGTCGTTCGTGCTGATGCAAATGCTGCATGTGATGATCGGTAACGTGCAGGGCGGGGCGATCGACTTCCTGATCTTCGGTGTGCTCGGCGGCAGCCGCACGCACTGGTGGTATCCGCTGATCCTCGGCATCATCTACGCGCCACTGTATTACTTCACGTTCCGCTGGGTCATTCTGCGGATGCAGGTAAAAACGCCGGGGCGTGAGGATGAAAATGATGCCGAAGAACGCGCAAAACCGGCGCAGGGCACGGGCGAAAAAACCAAAAATATCATCATCGGACTGGGCGGCGAGGGGAATATTACGGCGGTCGATTGCTGTTTCACCCGCCTGCGCGTGAAGGTCAAAGATATGACTCAGATACAGGATGGCACATTAATGAAAACCGGCGCGATGGGGGTGAAACGCATCACCGAAACGGATGTGCATGTGATCTATGGCCCGCAGGTTGAACAGGTGGCGAATCTGGTGAAGGCGGAGTTGTCGGGCATTGCCTGACGGCGCTTAAGCTTTCACTTTGGCATGGACGCTGAAGCCATAGTTTTTCTGGTTGTAGTAGACATCAGACACTTCAAACAGCGTGCCGTCAGTGAACGACACAATCGCGTGGGAATGCAGCACCGGCTGGTCGCGTGACAGGTTGAGCGCGACGCGTATCTCGTTGGACGGCAGTTCTGCCGAAATCAGTTTGGTGCTGCCCGCAGGCTGGAAACCTTTCGAGCGAATATAAGCATATTTTGACGATGTCATGGCGGCGCGCGTGATATCCGGGAACCGGTCGCACAGCATCCAGCATTGTTCATACACAAACGGCTCATCACCGAGCAGACGCAGGCGGATCATAAAATAAACTTCAGTACCGGCGGGAATATTCAGTTCGCGGGCAATGTCTTCACTGGCAGGCATACGGCGAAATTCCAGCACCTGATTTTCAATGCGCTGATTATTTTCCTGGGCGACTTCGCTGGCGGTGAGATGCCGGTCGAGCGGCAGAATGATTTTTTGCTGCTTTGGCGGCTCAACGACAAAGGTGCCGCGACCGCGAAAACGGGCCACACGCCCCTGACGCACCAGATAATCCACAGCTTTTCGCGCGGTCATGCGCGAGACACCATAGATTTCGCACATGGCGGCTTCGGTCGGGATCGGATCTCCGGGGCGGATTTCGCCGGTGCTGATTTTTTCGGTAAGTTGCTGCTCAATTTGCAGATAAAGCGGCGTGAACGAATTTTTGTCTATCTTCATTAACCCTTACCTCCGACCCTTTTAAATTTCACTTAAGAATAATTGTATAGTCAGCTATACAAAGCAGCCAGCCACCCTGTTGGTTTTCTGCTCAAAATGGGTTTCAGCACACACAAAAAATAAAGGTTGCTGACATCAGCAACCTTTCTGCATTTTGAAACCACTTTCCGGTGGCGTCAGGCGTTATTCAGGCAACAGCGCCGTGGAGGTGAATCCGCACGGGCCATTTTCCTGATTTTTGAACCGCCAGCAGTGCTGATGGTATTTCGCGACCGAATTACGGTGTGCCACACTGATAACTGACGTTTCCGGCAATTCGCTCAGCAGCAGAGCGTATACCTGTTGTTCGGTTTCGTCATCCAGTGCGCTGGTGGCTTCGTCGAGGAACAGCGTATCGGGTTTGATCAACAGCGCACGGGCAAAGGAGAGCCGCTGCTGTTCACCCGGCGAGAGGCGCTGGCTCCAGTTGGCGTAATCATCCAGAATTTCTACCGCCGCCAGATGTGACAGACGACATTGCGTCAGCACCTGTTGCAGTTGTTCATCCGTATATTCACGGCTGGCGTCAGGATAACTGAGCGCATCGCGCAATGTGCCAATCGGAATGTAACTGCGCTGTGGCAGGAACAGATAACGCTTACCTTCTGCCAGCGCAATATTGCCTGAGCCGTAAGGCCAGATACCGGCAATCGCACGCAGCAACGTTGATTTACCACAACCGGAAGGCCCGGCAATCAGCACGCGTTCGCCCGGTTGCATGGCAGCAGAAATATTGCAAAACAGCGGATTCCCGTTCGGCAGGTTCAGCGTCAGTTTATCAAGCTGTAAGGCGTGTTCGGTGCTTTTGCCTACGCTGATGCCGCGCGGCTGAGCGTTAACCTGATCGATTGCCRCATTGAAACCGGCAAGACGGTTAACCGTGGCTTTCCAGTTTGCCAGATCGGTAAAGGCATCGATGAACCAGGACAACGCGCCCTGCACCTGACCGAACGCGGAAGCAATCTGCATCAGCGCACCCATCTGGATCGCGCCGGCGAAATAGCGCGGTGACGCCACCAGGATCGGGAAAATATTGGCAAACTGCGCGTAAAAGTTGGATGCCACGTTCAGGCGACGGGTGACGCGCATGATAGACCACCAGTTGGTTTTGATGGATTCAAACTTGCCGGTCAGCTGATCGTGCTCGTTTTTTTCACCGTGATACAGCGCGATCGCGTCGCTGTTTTCACGAATACGGATCAGGCCAAAACGGAAGTTCGCCTCGAACCATTCCTGATTAAACCCGAGTCTTACCAGGGGTTTACCGATATACCAGATAATGAAGGAACCAATGGCGGCATAGAGCAGCGCGAACCACAGCATGTAGCCGGGGATTTCAACGTGATGGCCCGCGAGCATAAAGTTCAGCGGCCCGCTGATCGACCACAAAATAAATACGAAGGAGAACAGCGTCACCACGCTCGACAGCAGACCGAGCACCAGAGAAAGTGTCCCGCTGGTCAGGGCATTCAGGTCATCGGAAATACGCTGATCGGGGTTATCCACCTGATGCTGATACTCCGTGTAATAATAGGCGTGATTGGTCAGCCACTTCTCCATATACTCTTCAGTCATCCAGCGCCGCCAGCTCATTTGCAGACCCTGCGTCAGATACACTCTGTAGATGGCGATAACGATGAACAACAGCGCCAGCCAGGTAAATTTCCACAGCTGGGCTTTGAAAACCGGATAGTTTCTGTTTTGCAGCGCGTCATAAAAGACACGGTTCCATTCGTTAAACTGTACGCTGAGGTACACACCGGCCAGCGAAAGGATGATGATTGTGGTCAACATGCTCCAGGCACGCCACTTTTCTTCTGAGCGCCAGTAAGGCTTAATTAACTGCCAGACGGCGCCCCATTGCGCCGATTTCCCAGGTTTTTTAGTCATAATAGCCATGTGTAATCGATATGTTGTAAAGCCAATCATCCCAGAATGAGTGGCTCAGTGCGATAGGGCAATGAGCCACTTGTAAGGATGTTTTTCCAGCACGAAGCTCTGTAGACCACAAAAGTAGAAGGATGTTTGATGAAAGTCGCAGTGAATTTACTGCTGGTGGCAGGATGTTTTGCCAGTGTTCAGGCGTTTGCCCAGATTGATGAACCGGATATCGACGCCGATTGTGTTAAAGCCGGGATTTATGCCGCTGCCGGAAAAGTGGCTTATCAGCAGGGTGATATGGGCAAAGCCCGGGAAATTTTTCGTAATCAGGTCGCCTGGAGCGAGTTTTGCCATAAGCCGCAGGACCAGATTGCCACGGCCTACAACAACATTGCGTTGACCTACATAAAGCAGGGCGATTATCTGAAAGCCAAGGCCTGGCTGATGCTGGCACCTGCTGACAAAAAATCACAATACAACCTGAGTCAGATGCAGCCAAAACTGGATGCCTTGCCGCCAGCCGAAAGTCCGGCAGGGATTTACTGGCAATATGCCGGGTTTGGTAGCTGGAATATCGTTGAAGTGAAAGCCGAAGAAGCGCAGTTTAAAATCGATTTCAGCGGGTTATACATGGGGCAGATGTCACTGTATTACGGCCCGAATACCGGCGATTTTTCGGTGGTGACGGCAATCAAGGATAATCACGCGGTTTACCACGAAGCCGATGATGCCTCCGCCGGTGGCGGCGAGTGTAGCGTGGACATGAATTTCGCACCCCGGAGCGTTAAACTTCACACCACCAATGACTGCGGTTTCGGTCACAACGTGCAGGCCGAAGGCGAATTTGTGCGGGTGATGCAGTAGCCTGCCAGGCGTCTGTATTATTGCCAGACGCTGATTGTAATCTCCTGACCGTTTGCTGAGAAAAACCAGTACCGGCTGAGGGGGCCTTCAGGAATAAAAGATGAGCGCGGAACATTGCACCCATCTTTTTATCTGACATTCTGACGACTTAAATCCCTGTCTCTGCGCTTATGTCAACCGGCTGTTCAGTCGGCGTGTGATAATACGCGGCGGCGGCTTTTTGGCGATAGGTTTGCTGCGGGTTCATTTCCGGCTTGCATACTCGCCAGTTTTATATGTTTTCCTTTGTCGGACCATATTCCTTCCGAACGTTTACCTATAACGGTAATGCGATCGAGCGGGATGATGGGTGAATTTTCCCCCTGAGACAATTGCGCCGCCGTTAACAATTGCTCGGGTTCTCCAATAACATGAGCTTCATTGACACCTGTGGTCAGTGAACGCCAGGATTCCGGATTACTGACATCAGAGATTTTGTCCCTTAACGTTTTCTCATCCATCGTTTCCCATCCTTCATTGAGAATCTTGTCCATTAAACTCTTCTGTTGTTTTAAATGCTGGACCAGATTCTTTCTGGCCGTCAACGTCGCAAAGTTTTTTTCGTAACTGGCAACCCGCAGGTTCACGGCGTCAATCTGATAAAAGTATTTCTCTCCGGGCATTTGATTCGCAAAGTCTTTCATTCCCAGCGCCGTTTCTGCTGTATAGATAATAGGTTCAGCCGCTTCGCCGTTATGATATTGGCCCAATGTGCCAGCATCATGAATACTGACGGCATTTGAGAACCCTCCCGCTTTTACTATCTCTTCCGGACTGCGGCCATCGGCCCTGAAAAGCTCTTTAACATCGGTATCAACGATAATTTTGTAATCATCATTGCCCGCGACAGGCTTTTTACCGTCACTGTCATAAAACGTTACCGGATTATTTTTATTCATCCTGAATAGATTCAGGCCATCCACCGTTCCTGCGGGGTCAGCGCTCAGCCAGCGGCCCGCCCACGGCTGATAATAACGATATCCGTAATAATACAGACCCGTTGCATCCCGTTCTTTGCCGGAGTAGCGGACAGTTTTATATTCAGCTTCTATCTGACTGCGGGCAGCCCACAATGCTGTGCCGCCATAGGGATAATATTCTTCCAGACTGATGATCTCGCCTTTGCCGTCCAGCTCGAGTCCGCTACTGCCGGTCAGATTGTCAATGCTGTAACGCACCTGATCGTTGGTCATGCCAGCGGGCAATCCGCTTTCCCAGTGGAGTATCCGTACCTGAGCGCGTCCCGCTTCGCCCACGATGATGGTGTGGCGGCTTTCTGTCCCGGTACTGCCGGTGAGAGAGAGCCTCTGCTCCAGACCGGGCAAGTAGGTTACGTGCTGCGTCTGCTGCGTATCACCTGTTTTGCGTTTACTGACTTTCAGAATGCGCTGACTCATGCTGTCATAGCGGTAATTCTCGCCGTCATTGTCACCCGCGTCCCGCAAGACTGTCGTCACCGTCAGGAGTTCGCCCTGCGGCGTCCAGGTCAGATCCTGACCCGGTTGTAGTTGCATCTGATATCCGGCTGCCGTGAACCATGCTTCAACTTCTTCGGGGTTGTTGGTCAGCGTGCTCAATACTCCGCGGTTGCTGCGGTTGCTGACCGTGATTGAGGTGGTGTAATAAGTGTTGGTGGCCGGAGCACTGTGTCGGATTTCTGTCAGGTTGCCAGCGGTATCGTAGGTGTAGGTGCGGGTATAAAGGGTATACGCTGAGTTATCGGCAGGAAGGGCAAGGGGGCTGGATGAAAAATGACTGCTTTGCTGACCGGCATTAGCCATCTCGCGTCCGGTGGCTTTCACCAGCTGATAAAGGCTGTCATAAGTATAGGCATTTTCAGGTTTTACTCTCTGATTGCGCCAGAAACGGGTTTCTTCAGCATCATTGCTGACGGTGGTTACGTTGCCCACCGGATCATACGCATAACGCAGGTCTTGCAGTACTTTTGCTCCGGCGGCATGTCCTGCCGGGCGCTCGGTTTTCATTCCTGTCAGGCGTTGTGTTGTCGCTTCGTAGAAGTAAGTGGTCACAATGCCATTACCGTGCTCCTCGCGTAATTTTTGCCCGGCGGCAGAATAGGTCAGAGATTTGACGATAACCTGCTCTTCAGCGTTTTTCAGGGTCAGCCAGCTTTCTTTCAGCATACCCGCAATATCATACGCCACCCGCTGCCGGTTACCTGCGGCATCAAGGGTGGTTAATACCGATGTGGTGGCATCCACCGTGCTCAGGGTGGTATGGCGCACTTCATCCAGCCGTACATTCCAGGCAGTGATAGTGTCTCCCTGCCAGTCAGCCACTGTGGCGGGGTTATCTGCATCCTTCAGCAACCGGCGGCTTACTGACAGCGCGACATTGCTTACGGACATACTGTTGGTCTGTAACAAACCCGCCTGATCGTAATGGTGGGTGCACTCGCCAGCCAGATTCACGTCCTTTTCTGCCTGTGAGTTTTTAGCATACACAAACCGTTCGCTCACTCTGGATATGCCGTCAGCAGTTATTTCCGTCACACTCAGAGGACGGCCTGGCAGTGTATTCCCCTCATACTGCCGGGTGCGGAAGACTGCCTGACTGATGTCCTCCCGACCCTTGTCATCAATTCTGATGCTGGATCCAGCCATACGGATCCGGCCCGCTATGTCATTGAGTGTCACCGAGATGCCCGCATCGGCGCTCTGTGCGCGCAGGACATGACCGGAGAGGTCATTTCGATAGATAAAATTTGCCTGCCCGAATCCGTACAGACGCGGGTCACTGCTTTGTGTCAGGAAGCCCCCGGTATTGTACTGATGGCGCATGATACGTTCGTCCGTCTCTTCTGGTGTGTCGGGATGGCGGTGATAGGTGATGTTACGGGCGTAGAGACCACGGTTATCAAGCACCGTGATGGCAGGGGTTTGGCCAAATAATGAGACATTCATAATAAGCTCCGTTATCTTCAGCGATGTGTAAGGTACACATCAGAGATAATTTTAGCTTATGCGCGCAGAACCTTATGAACTTAGCTTACGGGGGGTTAACCCACGAGCATTTCGGGGCTGTGAGCTCAGCACCCTCAATGCTCGTTTGCCATCGGTACCTCTGAATTCGTCATTAAAAAGGAGAAACAATATTTATTGCGGCCACTTCATTTCGCCCTTCAATACTTTCGCACTCAGTTGTAATGAAGAATCGTCTTTCAGTTGCGGATAATGTTTTTTCATCGCGGCGATAAGCGCGGCAGAATCTTTCGCTTTCGGTAATTCTTTTTCCAGCGTCAGCAGATACTGGCGGGTGAATTCCACCGATTCCAGCGTTTTTGGCGCGCCCGGCAGGAAATGTCCCGGTACAACGACTTGCGGATTAAGACCGGTAATTTCATTGAGCGCTTCTACCCACTGTTTACGGGATTTCGGCGTCTGCGTATCTGCTGTCCAGACATGCATGTTATTGCCATTCACCAGCACGCCGCCCACTACCGCTTTCAGCGACGGGATCCAGACAAACGTCCGTTCTTTATCTACGCCCTGAACCTCAAACTTATGGCCTTCGAGTTCAAAGGTCGTGCCTTTCAGCGGTTCAGGAACCACAACAGATTTTGGCGCATTGTCTTTCAACTGCGGTCCCCAGAAAGCGACTTTGCCGTCTTTGCTGGCGTTGATCTGGTCGATGGTGGCCTGCGTTGCCACGATTTTGGCGTCCGGGAACGCGGCATGGATGACATCCAGCCCGAAGTAGTAATCCGGGTCGGACTGGCTGATGTACACCGTCGTCAGTTTCTTGCCGGTCGCCTTGATCATTTCCACCAGTTTTTCTGCGTCATTGCGCTGGAACTGCGCGTCGATCAGAACCGCTTCTTTATCGCCGGTAATGATTTCAGAAGAAACCGGGAAAACGCTTTTTTCACCGGGGTTATACACGTCCATTTTCAGTGCACTGGCGGCGTGAGCGGACAGGCTGCTGCCCAGCAGGGCGGCGATCAGAGTCAGATGTTTCAGTTGCATGGGTTTTCCTCAGAGACGTAAATAATCACATTCAGTAAGACTCTACTGTACGTTGCATAATCCGCGGGAAAAACCGGATAATGCGCAACTGTTTGTTGCATAAACCGGACGAATCATGGACAGAATTACCGCTGCACAAGTGTTTGTTGCCATTGTTGAACGGGGAAGCATGGTCAGTGCTGCCGAATCGCTGAATATGTCGCGGGCGATGGTGACACGTTATCTGTCGGAGATGGAAAAGTGGTCGGGCGCGCGCCTGCTGCACCGCTCCACCCGCAAACTCAGCCTGACGGATGCGGGCGAAAACACGCTGGCGCGTTGCCGGAAAATGCTGTCGGTGGCGGCGGAAATGAGCAGCGTGGCGGATACGGGCGATGAAGCGTTGCGCGGTTTGCTGCGTCTGAGTTGCTCACAATCTTTCGGGCAGGGTGCGGTGGTGATTGCGGTCAGTGAATTTTTGCGCCGACATCCGCAGGTCAGTATCGATCTTCAGCTGGAAAGCCGGGCGATCAATCTGGTGGAAGACCGGATCGATCTGGCGCTGCGCATCACTAACGATCTGGATCCGAACCTGATCGCCCGGCCACTGGCGCTGTGTCCGTCGGTCGTCTGCGCGTCTCCGGCTTATCTGGCCGCGCAGGGTACGCCGCAGCATCCGCAGGATCTGGCAGTCCACAACTGCCTGACGTACACCTGGTTCGGCAAAAGCCTGTGGCAGTTTGCACGGCAGGGTGAACAGGTCGCGATTCCGGTGAGCGGAAATCTGAGCGCCAATGAATCGCTGGTGCTGCTGACCGGGGCAGTGGAAGGCGCGGGAATCGTCATGCAGCCTTATTATTCGGCGGCACCGCTGATTGCCAGCGGCCAGCTCGTCGCCTTACTCAGCGGGTGGCAGCCACAGGAAATGGGGATTTATGCGATTTACATGTCCCGGCGGCAAATGCCGGCGGCGTTGCGAGCGCTGCTCGATTTTCTGGTGGAATGGTTCAAAGGCCATCCGCGCTGGCTGTCGCTGACAGAAGAAAAACGCTGAGTCACCGGCAGGGAATAAGCCAGTGGAATCGGTCCCTTTTTCGTCTTCCGCGCATTCCCTGCAATGTATTGTTATGTAAAGATTAATCCTGATATCGGGTGTTTTTCAGGCAGCAAGGGCACAGACTGCGTCTGGTCAAAAGTGTGATCAACGTGGTATTTAAACCCATCCGGCGCAATGCCGGTGCCTTTACTCATCACTAAAAATATCCGGAGTTTTTATGCCTGTCGCACTCCTGGCACTGGCGCTCAGCGCGTTTGCCATCGGTACCACTGAATTCGTCATCATGGGGCTGCTCCCCAACGTGGCGGGGGATCTGAATGTCAGTATTCCTTCTGCAGGCTGGTTAATCAGCGGATACGCGCTGGGTGTGGCAATCGGGGCACCGATCATGGCCGTGCTGACGGCAAAACTGCCGCGCAAGAACACCCTGCTGCTGCTGATGAGCATCTTTATTATTGGCAACGTGATGTGCGCGCTGTCGTACAGCTACGATTTCCTGATGCTGGCGCGCGTGATCACCGCGCTGTGTCATGGTGCCTTCTTCGGGATTGGCGCGGTGGTAGCGGCAAGTCTGGTGGCGCCTAACCGTCGTGCTTCAGCGGTTGCGCTGATGTTCACCGGCCTGACACTGGCTAACGTGCTGGGCGTTCCGCTCGGTACTGCGCTCGGACAGGCTTTCGGCTGGCGTTCAACCTTCTGGGTGGTGGCGGTGATTGGCGTGGCCTCACTGTTCGCACTCTATAAAAAGCTGCCGGATAAGAAAGAAGAAGAGCCGACTGATCTGCGTAAGGAAATCCGTGCGCTGGGTAGCCTGGGATTATGGCTGTCGCTGTCGATCACTATTTTCTTTGCTGCCGCGATGTTCGCGCTGTTCACGTATATCGCGCCTATCCTGACGCAAATTACCGGCGTGTCTGAGCACGGTGTCAGCTGGACGCTGCTGCTGATCGGCCTCGGTCTGACCATCGGTAACGTGCTGGGCGGGCGTCTGGCGGACTGGCGTCTGGGTATCTCGCTGACCCTGACTTTCCTGATGATCGCCATATTCTCCGTGCTGTTCAGCTACACCAGCGTTCATCTGGTGGCGGCGGAAATCACGCTGTTTATCTGGGCGATGGTGAACTTTGCCGCGGTGCCTGCCTTGCAGGTTAACGTGGTGACCTATGGCAAAAACGCGCCAAACCTGGTGTCGACCCTGAACATTGCGGCGTTTAACGTGGGCAATGCGCTGGGTGCCTGGGTGGGCGGCGCGGTGATTGAACGCGGAATGGGACTGAGCACTGTGCCGCTGGCGGCGGGCGCACTCGGCGCTATCGGCTTCGTACTGTGTGTGATCACTTTCCGCCGTGCGGCGAAGAAAGCGGAAAAAGCGGCCGCGTAATTCAGCCGCTAAAAAAATTAAAGGCCATGCAGGATTTCTCCGGCGTGGCCTTATTTTTTTCTGTTCAGCGCATCAGCGCGGCCTCGAGATGCCCGGCAAAGCGTTGCGCCTGCTGATGGCAGTGTTCGGTAAATGTGGTGACCAGCGCCGAAGCGGGGCGGTGCAATGGCCGGATCAGGCTGACGGTAAAGGGTACGGCGACGCTGAATTCCCGCAGGACGAGTCCGTTGTCACAATAATCCAATGCGGTCAGCGGGTTGACGATCGACACGCCCGCGCCTTCGCGCACCATACTGCACACTGACGCGGCGCTGTGGGTTTCCATCACCAGCCGCCGCGTAACCTGTTGTTCCATAAATAACGTATCCAGCAGTTGCCGGTAACTGTCGGTCGCTGACAGGCTGATATAATTCAGCCCGCTGAAATCTTGTGGTGTGAGTCGCGATTTYTCAGCCAAAGGATGTCCGGCAGGCARCACGCACACTTCGTTAAGCGTCAGCAGCGTCTGGCGCTCGGTTCCGGCTGGGGTCTGGGTGTTTTCCGTCAACCCCAAATCATGGCGCTGCGCCGACAGCCATTCTTCCAGCAGCGGCGATTCCTGCGGCACAATATTGAAACTGACGTCAGGGTAGCGGTCGAGAAACGGTTTACACACCGCAGGCAGCAGCGACTGACTGAACACCGGCAGGCAGGCGATCGACAGTTGCGCCTGCTCGAACTGGCGGATGCCTTCCGCTGCGCTGATAATTCTGTCCAGCCCGTAGTACGAGCGCTGCACTTCCTCAAAAAGCCGCAGACCCTGAACGGTAGGATATAAACGCCCGCGCAGGCGTTCGAATAACTGCAGATTCAGCAACTTTTCGCAGCGCGCCAGTTCACGGCTGACTGTCGGCTGCGAGGTATTGAGCAACGCAGCGGCTTCCGTCAGATTGCCGGTGGTCATGACCGCATGAAAAATTTCGATATGGCGCAGGGAAATAGCTGGCATGGTTTCATCCGCTAAGCGATGACAATAGCCCATATCATAAATGAATAGACTTGCCTGAAATAGATATTTTATCGCCGGTCTGCCACGCGGCATACTGAGGGAAATATGACGGACTTCAACTGACGGAAAATCTTATGCCACGCGCTCTGAACGATATGTCTACCGCGCTTAATGCCGCGAATTTACTGGCTCTGCCGCAACAATTTGGCTGCCCTGTGTGGGCGTATGACGCTGACATTATCAAACAGCGCATCGCGCAGTTGCGCCAGTTTGACGTGATCCGTTTTGCGCAGAAAGCCTGTTCTAATATTCATATCCTGCGTCTGATGCGCGAGCAGGGCGTGAAGGTCGATTCCGTTTCTCTGGGTGAAATTGAGCGTGCGCTGGTGGCCGGTTTTATTCCGGGCGGCACAGACAGTGAGATTGTGTTTACTGCTGACGTACTGGATCAACCGACGCTGGAGCGCGTGACAGCGCTGGATATTCCGGTGAACGCCGGTTCCATCGACATGCTCAGTCAGATTGGTCAGCATAAAGCCGGGCATCCGGTGTGGCTGCGCGTGAACCCGGGCTTCGGTCACGGGCACAGCCAGAAAACCAATACCGGCGGCGAAAACAGTAAACACGGGATCTGGTATGCCGATTTACCGCAGGCGCTGACAGAGATTGCCCGTTACGACCTGAAACTGGTGGGCATTCATATGCATATCGGTTCCGGCGTGGATTATGGTCACCTTGAGCAGGTTTGCGATGCGATGGTGCGTCAGGTGATTGAAACCGGACACGATATTGAAGCGATCTCCGCCGGTGGCGGCCTGTCGATCCCCTATCATTTTGAAGAAGAATCCATTGATACCGGCCACTATTTTGGTCTGTGGAATCGTGCGCGCGAGCAGATTGCCGCGCATCTCGGGCATGAGATTAAACTGGAGATCGAACCGGGGCGTTTCCTGGTGGCGGAATCCGGCGTGCTGGTGGCGCAAATCCGTGCGGTGAAAAACATGGGCAGCCGTCATTTCGTGCTGTGCGACGCAGGCTTTAATGACCTGATGCGCCCGGCGATGTACGGCAGCTATCATCATATTTCACTGTTACCGGCCGATGGCCGCGATGTGAGCGGACAACCGCTGACGGATTCCGTGATCGCCGGTCCGCTGTGTGAATCCGGCGACGTGTTTACCCAGCAGGCAGGCGGCGGAGTGGAAACCTTCCCGCTGCCGCCGGTACACATCGGCGATTATCTGGTGTTCCACGATACCGGCGCGTACGGCGCATCGATGTCATCAAACTACAACACCCGACCTCTGCTGCCGGAAGTATTGTTTGAGAATGGCGTGCCAAGACTGATTCGTCGCAGGCAGACGGTGGAAGAGTTAATTGCTCTGGAGCTCTAGTCTCTGCGTCTGAGCCGGTGAGGTGGCTTGCTTTGCTCCTCCCCCTGCGAAGGGGGAGGCGGGGAGGGGGGTTTTAAATACAAAGCAATGAGTTAAAGCACACTTTGAATTTTGTTTTTGACCTTAATACCCCACCCCAATCCTCCCCTTCGCAGGGGAGAACGTTTACTTATCAAACATCTCTTTTCTCAGTAACACGATTTCTTCTGCCAGATCACGGCACAGCATGGCGGTCATCAGATGATCCTGCGAGTGCACCATGATCAGATTCACCGGAATTTTCCCCACGCCTTCATCCAGGCCAATCAGTTGCGTCTGTACTTTGTGCGCAACACGCGCCGCGTCGTCCGAGGCTTTCAGCATCGCATCAGCCTGTTCCCATTCTTTTTTACGTGCATGCTGAATCGCCATCATGGCGTTAGATCGTGCTTCTCCGGCGTTGATCAATAACTCCATCACCGTTTGTTCCAGATCGAATTCCATCGAAAACTCCAAATTGGTATACCAGAAAGGGGTGAAATCATCATATTGGAATTCCAATATTCACATGTGAGAACGCTGTCACAGAAATTAATTCGTATTCCGCTATTTTTTGGCATGCCACATTACGAAATTATTCCCGAAATATGGCCGACAGGATGATTTACAGAACCGGAATCTGACCCTGCTTCGTACGACACCTTTATTCCTCATTCAATATAAAAGGTGAAGACGAAATCAACACCTGTGAAGTATAGAAAAAAGAAAATGAGGTGCTGTCATGTCACTGAAAGACCGCTTTATCGATTCTCTGGGGGGATTCGCCAACACCTTTAATAGCTTCCGATACATCATGGCTATTAAGGCGTCTTTTATCACGTTAATGCCCGTTATTATTGTGGGGGCATTCTCAGTTTTAATTTCAAATATGGTGATGGATCCGAAAAACGGATTAGCGCATTTTGAAATGTTCTCCTGGCTGGCCACCCTCAAACCGATCATGAGCAGTATTAACTACGCCACGCTCAGTTTTCTGACCATCGGTGCGGTGTTTTTAATTGGTATCGAACTCGGGAAAATTAACGGCTCACGTTCGTTATTTCCCGGCCTGCTGGCAGTGATTTGCTTTATTGCTGTCACGCCAACCACCGTCGATATGATGGTTAACGGCCAGATGCAGGAAGTGAAAGATGTGCTGGCAAAACAATTCTCCGATACTAAAAGTCTGTTCCTCGGCATGTTTATTGCCATTCTGTCGGTGGAGATTTATTCCCGTCTGGAACGGGTTAACGGCCTGCGTATAAAGATGCCTGAGAGCGTGCCGCCCAATGTGTCGGCGTCATTCTCGGCGTTAATTCCCGCCATTATTACCGTGGTGCTCGTCGCTACCTTCGGCTTTGTATTCCACCGCGTCACCGGCATGTATCTGTACGATGCGGTGTATCAGGTGATTCAGCGTCCGCTGGAATCGGTGATGCAAAGTCTGCCGGGCATTCTGCTGCTGATGTTTGTCGCGCAGCTGTTCTGGGTGATTGGTATTCATGGCAACCAGATGATTAAACCGATTCGCGAACCGCTGTTGCTCGGCGCCATCATGGTTAACATGACCGCGTTTGAGCAGGGTCATGAGGTGCCAAACATCATCACCATGCCGTTCTGGGATGTATATATGAGCATCGGAGGCTCGGGTTGTACCATCGGTTTGTTGCTGGCGGTGATGATCGCTACCCGCCGCAAAGAGATGCGCGAAATCGCCAAACTGTCCCTCGGGCCAAGTTTCTTCAACATCAATGAACCGGTGATTTTCGGTATGCCGATTATGCTCAACCCGATCCTGGCTATCCCGTTCATCATCACGCCGCTGATCACCGGCACCATCGGCTATTTTGCCACCAGCCTCGGATTCGCCGGACGCGCGGTGGTGATGGTGCCGTGGACCACACCGCCGATTATCAACGCCTGGCTGTCAACGGCCGGATCGATGGGCGCGGTGTTTACCCAGATTGGCTGCATTGTGGTGGCGGTACTGATTTATCTGCCGTTTGTGAAAGTCGCGGCGCGTCGTGCCGATCAGGCTCAGCTTGAAGCCATGCAGCAGAGCCAGAAACAGGCTGCCACGGCGTAAATTATTCGGAAAATGAGGGATGTTATGAGTAAGGTTTCAATCGCCATTCCTGACGGATTTATTCTCGGTGCCGCCGCCTCTGCGTGGCAGACCGAAGGCTGGAGCGGCAAAAAAGACGGGCAGGATTCGTATCTGGATCTCTGGTACAAAAATAACCGCCATGTCTGGCACAACGGTTACGGCCCGGCGAAAGCCACCGATTTCATCAACCGCTACAAAGAAGATGTGGCGCTGATGAAAGCCAGCGGGCTGAGTCATTACCGCACGTCAGTTAACTGGTCGCGCTTTTTCACCGACTATGAGTTGGGTACGGTCGATGAAGAATACGCGGCGTATATCGACGATCTGCTCGATGAGATGAAACGCAACGGCATCGAACCGATGCTGTGCCTGGAACACTACGAATTACCGGCGTTTCTGATCGAAAAATACGATGGCTGGAGCTCGAAAAAAGTCGTCGATCTGTTTGTGTTGTATGCAGAGAAAGTCTTCGAACGGTATGCCGGAAAAGTCAGCCGCTGGTTTACCTTCAACGAACCGGTGGTGGTRCAAACCCGCGTGTATCTGGATGCGATCCGCTGGCCGTTCGAGCAAAACACCGCGAAATGGATGCAGTGGAATCACCACAAAGTGCTGGCAACCGCCAGAGTGGTCGAACTGTTCCATCGCAAAAAATATCACGCCGCAGGTACCGTCGGGGTGATTTTAAATCCGGAAGTGACGTACGCCCGTTCATCGGCGGCGCATGACCAAAAGGCGGCGCATTTATACGATTTATTCTATAACCGCGTATTTTTGGACCCGATGATCAACGGGGAATATCCGCAGGAATTGCTGGAGCTACTGGAAAAGCACGGCGTACATTTCGATTATACAGAAGCGGAACTGGCGGTTATCCGTAATAACACCGTGGATGAAGTGGGTATTAATTTTTATTACCCGCACCGGGTGAAAGCACCGTCCCGCGAATGGAATAAAGACACGCCATTCCATCCGGCGTATTACTACGAACATTTCGAATTGCCCGGACGCCGGATGAATAAATCGCGTGGCTGGGAAATCTATCCGAAAATTATTTATGACATGGCGATGCGCATTAAAGCGGAATACGGAAATATTTCGTGGTTTGTGGCTGAAAACGGCATGGGTATCGAAAATGAAGGCCAGTTTCGCGATGCCGTCAGCGGGGAAATTCAGGACAACTATCGTATTGAATTTATTGCCGAGCATCTTTACTGGACATTAAAAGCGCGGGAAGACGGCGCCAATTGTCAGGGATATATGCTCTGGGCCTTTACCGATAATGTCTCGCCAATGAACGCCTTTAAAAATCGTTACGGGCTGATCGAAATTGATCTTGATAACAATCGTGATCGCCGTCAGAAGAAATCCTCTCACTGGTTTAAATCACTCAGTGAAAGCGGTGTGTTGTCTTTAACGCTCGATGACCAGGAAAAATAACCTAAGGAAACACTATGAAACGAATCGTTTTAGCTTGTTCGGCAGGGATGTCCACGTCACTAGTGGTCACCAAAATGGAAAAAGAAGTTACTGCGCGGGGGCTGGAATATCAGATCTACGCGATCCCTGAAAACAATCTGCGTGACGAGCTTGAAGCCTATGGCCGCGATATTGTCGCCGTGCTGCTCGGGCCGCAGGTGCGTTTTAAACTGGCGGAGAATAAAAAGCTGACCGATGAACACGGCATTCCGATTGCGGTGATCGACATGGTGGCTTACGGCACGTTAAACGGTGCAAAAGTGCTGGATCAGGCATTATCTCTGATACAGTAACATCCGGTCTTTTTTGTTTTTTGCATCAGGGTGATTGTGTGGAAAAAGGTGTGGTTTCGCAGGACAGAAAGCAGTATCAGGAAATCGGGCATGACCTGCGTGAGCAAATCAAGCAAGGGCATTTCGCCGTGGGATCCCGCCTGCCGCCCGAACGCAATATGGCGGAAAACTACGGCGTCAGCCGGACGATTGTGCGCGAAGCCTTACTGATGCTGGAACTGGAGGGCACGGTGGATATCCGTCAGGGTTCCGGCGTGTACGTGATCCGCATTCCTTCTCAGGAAGAAGGCGAAGACGAACTGTTGTATCAGGGGCAGATTGGCCCCTTTGAAATCTTACAGGCGCGGCAGTTGCTCGAAAGTAATATTGCCGCGTTTGCCGCCAAAATGGCCACCAAAGCGGATATCGAAAATCTGCGCCGCACGCTGGAGCAGGAACAAATCGCCATCGTGGCTAACGACGAAAGCGGTGATAACGACCGGCTGTTCCACCTGCTGATTGCCGGTGCGACACAAAACCAGATGCTGCTCGATTCGGTGAAAAATATCTGGATGCACCGGGATTCCAGCCCGCTGTGGAAACAGTTACACAGCCATATTGCTACCCGCGGTTACCGCCTGAAATGGCTGGCTGATCATCAGAATATTTTGGCCGCACTGCGCCGCCGCGACGTCATGGGCTCGTATCAGGCGATGTGGCAGCACATGGAAAATGTGAAAAATACGCTGATGGAATTGTCGGATGTGGATGCGCCGGAGTTTGACGGCTATCTGTTTGAATCTGTGCCGATTTTTCAGGGAAAGATGGTCTGAACACGATGAAGATTATTAATCTGAGTGAACGGCCTGAATTTCAGGACGCGGTCACAGACTGGCTTTGGCAGGCATTTGGCAGCGAAAACAGCCGGGAGTTTTTTGCCAGCGTGGTGCGAAGCAGCCTGTCCGGCGCGGACTTACCGCAAACATTTATCGCACTCGAAGGCGACAGGCTGGCAGGAACCGTGGGCCTGTGGCGCTGTGATTTAATCAGCCGTCAGGATCTTACCCCGTGGCTGGCGGCGTTATACGTGGATGAAAATTTCCGTTCGTGCGGGCTGGGGCAGCAGTTACAGGAATTTGTACTGGAACAGAGCCGCCGCAGCGGCTTTTGTGAGTTGTATTTGTATGCCGAATTCACCGGCTATTACGAACGTTTTGGCTGGAAATACATCGGCGATGCGCTGGATTATCCGGATAAGCCGGTGCATCTTTTCCATCAACATCTTTAGCTGTTTGCCGGGCCGCTCACCGAGTGACGACGTACCAGCGTCGGGCTGAACATATGGGTTGTTTCCGGTAACGGCTGACCGTTTGCCAGCGCTAACGCCAGTTGCGCTGCCTGATTCGCCATCGCCACCACCGGATAACGTACGGTGGTCAGACGCGGGCGCAGATAGCGTGAAATCAGCACATCATCAAAGCCAATCAGCGAAATTTCGCCCGGCACATCAATACTGTTATCGCTTAATACCGATAATGCACCGGCGGCCATCGGGTCGTTGTAACAGGTCACCGCCGTAAATCCTTTGCCCAATCCCAGTAAATCCGCCATGGCTTTTTCACCACCGATTTCATCCGGTTCCGCGTAGGCAATCAGCTTGTCATCTACCGGAATGTTGTGTTCGGTGAGGGCGTCGATATAGCCCTGAAGCCGGTCGCTGGCATCGGAAATGCCGTGGTTGGAACATAAAATCGCGATGCGCTGATGGCCGGCCTGAATGAGGTGGCGCGTCGCCAGCCAGGAACCGTAGCGGTCATCGAGTGCAATACAGCGTTGTTCAAAACCCGGCAACGTGCGGTTAATCAGCACCATCCCGGGGATTTGCTGCATCAGGCTGGTCAGCTCATCTTCCGGCAGCATTTTGGCGTGAACCACTAACGCCGCACAGCGGTGGCGGATCAACTGCTCAATGGCCTGACGCTCTTTTTCAACGTTGTGATAACCGTTACCAATCAGCAGAAAATTGCCGGTGGCGTAGGCCACCTGTTCGACCGCTTTGACCATCGCGCCAAAAAACGGATCAGAAACGTCGGCCACGATCAGCCCCAGCGTTTCGGTTGCCTGTTGGGCGAGGGCACGGGCGTTGGCATTCGGATGATATTGCAGATGCTGCATGGCGTTCTGTACGGCTTCCCGCGAGCTGTCGCTGGCTTTCGGGGAATGGTTTATCACGCGTGAAACGGTCGCAACCGATACGCCTGCCAGTTTTGCTACATCCTTAATCGTTGCCATAACACTTCCGTTTTCCGTGAGGGTAATCGTTTACACTGACCAGTTTTGCGGAAAAGACCGGTGGCTGCAAGGATGCTGATCGCAACTTTTTGATGTAAGCGCGATGTAACGGGAAAAGATCGTGGTGATTAACCGAAATCCCAGTGCGATAGGGTGGAAATGCGTTTTATTAAGATTATTTGTTCTTTGAAGTGTCAGCGCAGTGAATGGTATTTTTAAAGTCATTTATCTGCGCTGAGAAAAATAGAAATTATGTCGATAAAACGCTATCCGCAACTGGCCCACTGGGGCGCATATACCGCTGTGGTAGAAGATGGCCGCTTAATCCGTTGTGAACCTTATAAGGCGGATGCCGATCCTTCACCTCTGCTCGATTCCATTGCGCCGCTGGTCTATTCCGACAAACGTATCCGCAAACCGGCCGTGCGCCGCTCGTGGTTGAAACATCGCGAAAACAGCGATCGTTCTCTGCGGGGCCGCGAAGATTTTGTCGAAGTGGACTGGGATCTGGCGCTGGATCTGGTGGCCGAAGAGAATAAACGCGTGCGTGATCGCTACAGCGCTTCCGGCATTTTCAACGGCTCTTACGGCTGGTCATCGGCCGGACGTTTGCATCACGCCCGTTCTCTGGTGCGTCGTTTTTATTTCACCGGCGGCGGCGGGGTGGATCAGCAGGGCAACTACAGCTGGGGCTCGGCGCAATTTTTCCTGCCGTACGTTATCGGCACGTTTACCCCGCTGACCGGACGCGTGACCTCGTGGCCAAGTGTGGTCGAACACGCTGACATTCTGGTCGCATTTGGCGGTCTGGCGCTGAAAAATGCGCAAGTGGCGTCCGGCGGCGCGGTGGAACATACCCTGAAACCGGCGCTGGAACAGCTGGCGAAAAAAGGCACCCGCGTCATTAACATCAGCCCGATGCGCGACGACTGTCCGGAATTCGTGAATGCAGAGTGGATCCCGATCCGCCCGAACACCGATGCGGCGCTGATGATGGCCGTCGCGTTTGAGATTCAGCGCAAAGAAGCGCAGGACGAGGCGTTTCTGACCAGCCATTGCGTCGGTTATCCGCAGCTTGCCGCGTATCTGCGCGGCGACACTGACGGCATCCCGAAAACCCCTGACTGGGCAAGCCACATTACCGGCGTACCGGCTGAGCGTATTGCGCGTCTGGCGGATGATCTGATTGGTGTACGCAGCTTTATCACCTGTTCTTATTCTGTACAGCGTGCTCACCGTGGCGAGCAGCCTTACTGGATGATGATCGCCATTTCCGCCATGCTCGGGCAGGTCGGTTTGCCGGGTGGCGGATTCTCCTTCGGTCACGGCTCGATGAACAGCGTGGGTAATCCGCGTTATGACACGCCGGGGCCTGCCGTCAGTGCCGGGCCGAATCCTTCTGGTTTGTCGATCCCCGTGGCGCGTATCAGTGACATGCTGCTCAATCCCGGCCAGCCGTATGAATTCCAGGGCGAAACGCTGAATTATCCGGATATTCACCTGGTGCACTGGGCGGGCGGTAATCCGTTCCATCATCATCAGCAACTGAACCGTCTGGTCGAAGGCTGGCAGAAGCCGGATACCGTGATTGTGCAGGATAACGTCTGGACGCCAGCGGCGCAGATGGCGGATATCGTGCTGCCTGCGACAACATCGCTGGAACGTAATGATATCGGCGGATCGTCACGCGACCGCTTCGTGCTGGCGATGCATCAGGCTGTTGCGCCACAACATCAGGCGCGTAACGATTTTGATATTTTCGCTGACATTGCTGACCGTCTCGGTTACCGCGAGCAGTTCACGCAGGGGCGTAATGAAGATCAATGGTTGCGCCATATTTACCGTCAGTGCGGCGAAGCGCAGAAAGGCACCGGCGTGGAATGGCCTGACTTTGAAACCTTCTGGGAGCGCGGTTTTGTTGAACTGCCGGTGCCGGAAAAAGATTACGTGTTCTTTGAGGAATTCCGTAAAAGCCCGCGTGCTAATCCGCTGGGGACCCACAGCGGCAAAATCGAACTGTTCTCCGAAACCATCGCGGGTTACGGTTATGACGATTTCGCGCCGCACCCGGAGTGGCAGCCGCCGGTCGAATGGCTGGGCGCGGAAAGTGCCAAACAGTGGCCGCTGCACCTGATTTCCATTCAGCCAAAAGATCGTCTGCACAGCCAGCTTGATCAGTCGCCGCTGGCGCAGTCGAACAAAACCGCCGGTAAGGAAACGTTGTTTATGCATCCGGAAGATGCTCTCAGCCGTCAGCTGAAGGAGGGAGACCGGGTGAAAGTGCACAATGCGCGTGGCAGTTGTCTGGCGGGGGTGTCACTCAGTGACGGAATTACGCGTGGCGTGGTGCTGATGTCGACCGGCGCCTGGTTTGATCCTGGCTTTGGTGGTCAATGGCAGGAAACCGAGCAGGCGGGGAACCCGAATGTACTGACGCTGGATATCGGCACGTCGCGTCTGACGCAGGGGCCAAATGCCATGAGTTGCCTGGTCGAAGTGGGACCTGTTTAAGGTAGTTTTTAAATAGTTAGCCCGATTTAGGATAAATCGGGCCTATTTTCACCACTCGTTACACTTTGCGGAATTATGTTTCGATTGCCTGCTGGCTGTGGTTCGTACAAAACAGCTAAATTGAACGTCCCAGAGGTATTGATTGGTGAATCATCAACGTGCTCTGCATGTTGATACCGATTAAATTTGCACCAACCTACGCGGATGCGTAGGTTTTTTTTTGCCTCAACTCCGGCACACCGATCAGTTCCCTCCTAAACTCTCTCTGACTGTCGTCATTTTTCAGCGGCTTATAGTATGCTGTTTCCCCAACCTTTTTCTTCAAGATCAGGGATGACACATAAGGAGATGGCAAACATGTATAACTTTCTTTTCGCAGCGTTCAGATGGCTCTTCCGCCTGATGTTCCGGGTTACCGTGACCCCGGCGAGAAACGATTTTAATTACCCGCGTTTAATCCTCACGCCGAACCATGTCTCGTTTATTGACGGCATGTTGCTGGTGCTTTTCCTGCCGGTCAAACCGGTATTTGCAGTGTATTCCAACATCACGGACAGCTGGTTTATGCGCTGGCTGAAACCCTATGTGGACTTCATGCCGCTGGATCCCACCAAACCGATGGCGATCAAGCATTTGATCCGCGAAGTGGAGAAAGGGCGTCCGGTAGTTGTGTTTCCGGAAGGGCGCATTACGGTTACCGGTTCATTAATGAAGATTTACGACGGCGCGGCCTTTGTGGCGGCGAAGTCACAGGCGACCGTCATTCCGGTGCGCATAGACGGGCCGGAATATACGCCGTTTGGCCGGTTGTTCGGCAGCTTTAAAATCCGCTGGTTCCCGAAAGTCACTATCAATCTTTTGCCGCCGACTACCATTCCGATGCCGGATGCGCCGCGCTCCCGTGACCGCCGCATTCTCGCCGGTGAGCAGCTGCATAAAATTATGATGCAGGCACGTATGGATACCCGCGAACCGGAAACCTTGTATCAGGCGTTGTTGTCTGCACAAACCCGTTATGGCCGTCGCAAATCCTGTATCGCTGATATCGCGTTCAAAGAAGATACCTATCAGGGACTGCTGAAAAAATGCCTGGGCGTGAGCCGCATTTTGCAACGTTTTACCCGCGAAGGTGAGCATGTCGGGATGCTGTTGCCAAATGCCACGATCATGGCGGCGGCGCTGTTTGGCGCGTCAATGCGCAACCGTATTCCGGCGTTGCTTAACTACACTGCGGGTGCCAAAGGGCTGCAAAGCGCGATGAAAGCGGCGCAGATCAAAACCATTATTACCTCCCGCCAGTTCCTTGAAAAAGGCAAACTGACGCACCTGCCGGAAAACGTGCCAGAGGCGAACTGGGTCTATCTGGAAGATTTGAAAGACACGGTGACCATGCAGGACAAGCTGTGGATCCTGTTCCATCTGATCTTCCCGCGTCGTGCGATGCTGCCGCAAAAAGCCGATGATGCAGCACTGGTGCTGTTTACTTCGGGTTCTGAAGGCAATCCGAAAGGTGTGGTGCATTCACACGCCAGCCTGCTGGCTAACGTCGAGCAAATCCGTACCGTGGCGGACTTCACGCCGCGTGACCGCTTTATGTCGTCGCTGCCGCTGTTCCACGCCTTTGGCCTGACCGTCGGATTGTTAACGCCGCTGATTACCGGCGCTCGCGTGTTCCTGTATCCGAGTCCGCTGCATTACCGCATCGTGCCCGAACTGGTCTACGACCAGAACTGTACCGTGCTTTTCGGTACTTCAACCTTCCTGGGTAATTACGCCCGCTTTGCCCATCCGTATGATTTTGCCCGCTTGCGGTATGTGGTGGCCGGTGCGGAAAAACTGGCTGAAAGCACCAAAGAAATCTGGCAGAACAAATTCGGTATCCGCATTCTCGAAGGCTACGGTGTGACCGAATGTGCGCCGGTGGTGGCGATCAACGTACCGATGGCGACCAAAGTGAATACCGTCGGCAAAATTCTGCCGGGGATGGAGTCTCGTCTGATTACCGTGCCGGGCATTGAGGAGGGCGGTCGTCTGCAACTGCGCGGGCCGAACATCATGAAAGGCTATCTGCGCGTCGAAAATCCGGGTGTGCTGGAAACTCCGCAGGCTGAGAATGCCGCAGGTGAAATGCAGGCGGGCTGGTATGACACCGGTGATATCGTCACGCTGGATGAAAAAGGTTTCTGTGCCATCCGTGGTCGCGTGAAGCGTTTTGCCAAACTGGCGGGAGAAATGGTCTCGCTGGAAAGTGTCGAGCAACTGGCGATCAAGGCTTCACCCGATAAACAGCATGCGGCGACATCGCGCAGTGATGCCAGCAAAGGCGAGGCACTGGTGCTGTTCACCACCGATCCTGAATTACGTCGTGATGCGTTAAGTAAAGCTGCCCGTGAACTGGGGTTGCCGGAACTGGCCGTGCCGCGTGAAATTCGCGTCGTTAAAGCGTTACCGTTGCTCGGCAGCGGTAAACCCGATTTTGTCACCCTGCGCGAGATGGCAGAGAACCCGGAGAGTGAAGCATGAGTCAGCCTTTAAAGGCAGCTGCAGGGCCGTTGATGTCAAAGAGTATGACGGCGGTGATCGTGGCGCAGTTCCTGTCGGCTTTCGGTGATAACGCGCTGTTGTTTGCCGCGCTGGCGCTGATCAAACAACAGCTTTATCCCGACTGGAGCCAGCCCGTTTTACAAATGGCGTTCGTGGCGACGTACATCATTCTCGCGCCGTTTGTCGGGCAGTTTGCCGACAGTTTTTCCAAAGGCCGCGTGATGATGGTCGCTAACCTGCTGAAACTGGCGGGCGCGGCGGTGATTTGCGCGGGCATGAATCCGTTCCTCGGTTATACGCTGGTCGGCATTGGCGCTGCGGCTTATTCACCGGCGAAATACGGCATTCTGGGCGAGATCGCCAGTGGTGAACAACTGGTGAAAGCCAATGGCCTGATGGAAGCCTCTACTATTGCCGCGATCCTGCTGGGTTCTGTGGCCGGTGGCGCACTGGCTGACTGGAGCATTCTGGCGGCGCTCGGTATCTGTGTGCTGGCGTATGGCGCGGCAGTGGCGGCAAACTGGTTTATTCCGAAGCTGAACCCGGCGCGTCCGGGGCAGTCATGGAATCCGGCAAAAATGAGCCGGACATTTTTCTCTGCCTGCAAAACCTTGTGGCAGGATGGCGAAACCCGCTTCTCGCTGGTCGGTACCAGCTTGTTCTGGGGCGCGGGCGTGACGCTGCGTTTCCTGCTGGTGCTGTGGGTTCCCGTGGCGCTGGGCATCACCGATAACAAAACCCCGACCTTGCTGAATGCGATGGTGGCGATCGGGATTGTGTTTGGTGCGGGAGCGGCGGCGAAGTTAATCCGTCTGGAAACCGTGAAACGCTGCCTGCCAGCAGGTGTCGCCATCGGTATCGCCGTGGTGGTCTTTGCGCTGCAAACCAGCATGCTGAGTTCTTACATTGTGCTGGTGGTGGTGGGGATTTTAGGCGGCTTCTTTGTGGTCCCGCTGAATGCCCTGTTGCAGCATCGCGGTAAGATTTCTGTCGGTGCCGGTAACGCGATTGCCGTACAGAATCTGGGTGAAAACACCGCCATGCTGCTGATGCTCGGCTTGTATTCGCTGGTGGTGATGGCCGGTGCGCCGGTGGTGGCGATTGGCATCGGGTTCGGTGTGGTGTTCGCGCTGGCGATTGCCGGGTTGTGGATCTGGAAAAACATGCAGAAACGCCGTATGGCGTAATGTTGTTTTCGCACAAAAGAAAAGGGCGCTCAGCGTAATGCCGATCGTTTAAGGATCAGTTGACCGATCCGGTGGCTCGTGTAAAAAGGGTTCATGCTCATCATGGACCCTTTTTAAATGGAACTTTCACAAGCTCTCGGTATTATCAATCTCACTGCCCCCGATGAAGTTCAAAGCCTCGCTGACCTCCTGTCTCCTGACCTCATTCAGCAAGCTTTTTCTCTCACTGACACCGTCACCCTACGCAAGCGTAAACTCCCCCTCGAGTCCATGGTCTGGCT